>JBEKMF010000099.1:0-8759 GCA_050008655.1 Smithellaceae bacterium | reverse complement strand
TTTGGTGGAGATGAGGGGGATCGAACCCCTGGCCTCGGCGTTGCGAACGCCGCGCTCTCCCAGCTGAGCTACATCCCCAACCTTTCAGCATTTTCTAGAAAAAACGCGGCCGAGCATATATTATTGCCTGTCTTAGTGTCAAGAAATTGTTGATTTGATTCTGGACTTGACAAAATCATTGAGTTTTTTCTATACTCAACAAAAGTTATTTATAATAGAATACCCCTATTAATAATATCGTGACCATTAAATTGTTGGATTCTTTTCCGGCAAAGAAAAAGGTAGAAAAGTTGCTAATTATACCAGGGAGTGAAATACATGGCAAAAATTGATGCTTTTTTTCAGATGATGCATGATCAGGGCGCATCCGACCTTCATCTTGTTTCCGGTCAACAACCTGCCATTAGAATCCGCGGTGAAATTGTACGAATAAAATACGAACCGCTCACTAATGAAACATTAAAGGTTCTTCTTTACGAAATCACACCGGAACATAAAATTAAGCAGTTTGAAGAAACTGGTGACGTTGACTTTGCCTATGATGTCCCTTCAATCGCGCGTTATCGCGCCAATTATTTCCAGCAAAAATACGGGATGGGCGCCGTTTTCCGGGAAATTCCCAACAAAATCGCGACTTGTGTAGAACTTGGTCTTCCTTCAGTGATGGCAAAATTAGCCACTCTCCCGCGCGGCCTTGTTCTGATCACCGGCCCCACGGGTAGCGGTAAATCCACCACTCTGGCCGCGCTTATTGATGAAGCTAATCGTTTACGTAAAGACCATATTATTACGATTGAAGATCCGATTGAATTTGTTCATCAAAGCCAGGGTTGTATAATTAACCAACGTGAAGTAGGAATCCACACTAAAAGTTTCGCTGCGGCACTGCGCGGAGCACTACGCGAAGATCCCGACATTATTTTAGTTGGTGAAATGCGTGATCTGGAAACCATTTCACTGGCTGTGGAAGCCGCCTCCACCGGCCATCTTGTTTTTTCCACCGTACACACCACCAGTGCGGCAAAAACGGTCGACAGAGTAATCGAAGTTTTCCCTGCTTCCGAACAATTGCAAATCCGCTCCACCCTGGCTGATGGTTTGCGCGCGGTCGTTTCGCAAATTTTGTTCAAAAGAATCGACATCAAAGCCCGCTGTGTCGCTTTAGAAATTCTAATCGCCACCTCGGCAGTTCGCAATTTAATCCGTGAATCCAAAACCTATCAAATTCCTTCCATGATGCAAACAGGCAAGAAATATGGGATGCAGCTTATGGATGATGGGATTATGGATCTTTATACCCGCGGCTGGATCAGCAGCGATGATGCTTACATGAAAGCTAACGATAAAGCTAGATTCCGTCCGTTGTTGAAATATCCGCCTACAGACTTTACCGAAGCATAAACCATTCTGCGAGGATAGCTTATGAGAAAACCGGAAATAGACCATATTCTGACAAGAATGCTGGAATCCAATGCTAATATTTCTGATATTGTCTTGACCGTGGATAAAACTTTTCAAGTAGAAGCGGCAGGCCGACTGGTGGGCGTGGATTTAGAGCCCCCCTTTGAAAAACTGACTCCGTTTCAGACAGAAATTTTCGCTCTGAACTTAATTAATCAGGATCAGCGTTTGATCGAAATGCTGATTAAAGAAGGTTCCTGCGATTTATCTTATGAATTGCCGGGAATTGCCCGTTTCCGTGTAAATATATTTTCGCAACTTGGCCACTACTCTATCGTTTTAAGAAAACTCGAAACAAAAATTCCTTCTTGTGCCGAGCTAGGATTACCCGACGCCTATTATCGCATTGCCGCTGAAAAAAACGGAATTGTTCTGATAACAGGTGCGACAGGCACCGGTAAAACAACGTCGCTTGCCGCCGTTATCAATGAAATCAACGAACATAATTCCGTGCATATAATCACATTGGAAGACCCGGTGGAATATACGCACTCGCAAAAAGAGGCCACTATTAACCAGCGTGAGCTGGGCAAAGATTTCGATACTTTCGCCAATGGCTTACGCGCGGCTTTGCGTCAGGCACCGAAAGTAATCCTTGTCGGTGAAATGCGCGACCGTGAATCCGTGGAAATCGCCTTGAATGCTGCGGAAACCGGTCATCTTGTCCTGAGCACCTTGCATACAATTAATGCCGGTCAAACAGTCAACCGTATTCTGGGCATGTTCTCCATTGAAGAAGAAAATCAAATACGTACGCGTCTGGCCGATTCCCTTCGCTGGATTATTTGCCAGCGTTTGATGCCGAAAATAGGCGGCGGCCGTGTTGCCGCCTTTGAGGCGCTGGGCACCAGCTTGCGCGTCAAAGATATCATTCTACACGGCGAAGCAGAAGGTAAAACTTTTTTCGATATAATTCAGCAAGGAAAAGCCTTTGGCATGATCACTTTTGACAATTGCATTGTCGACCTCTATGAAAAGAATTTAATTACCGAAGATACGGCAAGAGCTTATGCTTCGAACAAATCTAATGTAGGTCGGGGAATTGATGTGATAAAAAGTACCCGCGGCGAAAAAACAACCGATCTGGACAAACTGGAAGTCGATCTCTCATACGGCAAGATAAAAACTGATCCGTGGAAAGCATAGTAAGGAAAATTTAGCTGCGCCTGAAAGATTAAAACAAGGAGATTAAGATGAGTGAAGAAAAATCGACATTGGATGCAACTGGATCAAGCGGAATAGATTATTCAGGAAGACCTTTCGGTTACCTTAACCCGGATAGCGAAACAGCCATGATTTGTGAACAATATCCCGCGATCAGAGATGAGTTCAGCAAAGCACTCAAAGCACTCCATATAGATGTAGTTGAACCGACGACATTTAAAGAAGCCCTGAGATATTTACGTTTTCATATCTTTAATGTAATTGTCGTTGACGAAAATTTCGACACCGGCGTTGGGGAAGTTAATTATGTTCTCAAATATATAGAAACCTTAATTATGCCTGTCCGCCGGCAGACTTTCGTAGTTCTGATCAGTGAAACTTATCCGACTATGGATAACATGCGCGCCTACAATAAAAGTGTTAACTTAATCATTAATAAAAAAGAAATTGCGGAAGCAGCCCTGATTCTGAAAAAAGAAATTGCGGAAAATTCTGATTTTTATTACCTATTCAAGGAAAATATTAATAAGTTTGGGAAAATTTATTAACCTTACCGGACTTTTTTTATTTCGCGCATAATTTTATCAGCCCGGTCTTCCAGCCCCATCGCCCTGTAAGCAGAAGCCAAACCAAAATAGTAAGGCTTGATGTTGTCATGTTTGATCGCCTTCTCAAAAACTGCCGCCGCCTGCGAAAAATATTTCGCCTTCAGCAGCATATTACCTAGACGATTGCAATATGCTCCCGCGCTGTTATCGCCGCCATATTGGACAGCCTTTTCATAAGCCTCCAGAGCCTCCTCAATTTGCCCTAAACCAATAAGACTGTCTCCTAACGAACAGTAATAGAGTGGATTCCCCGGACTTAAGGAAATACATTTATCAATTAATCTTATAGCTTCCTTATGATTTCCCGCCTGCTGGAATAAAACAGTTAACTTAAAGCAGTAATTGGCGGCCTGTTCCGGATCAATTTTGCCGGCACGTATATAGGCTTCTTCACTTTCTGAAAATAGACCTGCGGCAAACAAAGCTTCTCCCCAAAGACAATAAAAAGCAGAATTGTCGTTTTCCATTTTGATGATTTTTTCATATGTATAGCAAGCCTCTTTAGTTTTGCCTAGCTGAAGATAGGAGTTACCCAATTCTGCTAATAATCCGACATCTTCCGATTGAGCGGTAGTTGCTTTTTCGCAAATCTCCACTAATTTGTCGAATTTTTTTTCCTGTTTATAAATACGCACAAGTTCATCAAAAGCAAAACCCGTAAAAATTTTCCTCTGCAGTTCTCTTTCCAACAGCATATTTAAACATTCTATAGCTTTTGAGACAGCTCCGCTATCGTAATAGGCCCAGGCTAACATCAATAAAACAGATTCTTCTTCCGGATGTGCCCTGTTAATTTCTTCGAATATTTTAATCGCTTTTCTATATTCACGCTGCCGTAGAAGCTTTTGGGCGTTTTCGATTTTATTCAGATCTTTATCCTTCTCAGCCATAGTCCTCAAAAACAAAAGGGGGAGAAAAATCCCCCCCTTTTTGCTAGCAACTGCAAGACGAGCCGCAATCTCTGCCATCAGCCGGAGCAAGGCTGGAAGTTAATTTAAATCCAGATCCTCGCGGCGTACTCACAAAATCAACATTAATCGGCTTTGCTTGATTATAAATATCTTTATCAATAATATACTTTGTGCCTTTTTCTTCAAACACTTCATCTTCCTTCTTAGGCTCATCCAGAGCCATGCCCAGAGAGGGGCCGGATCAGCCAAAAGACAGGGTTATTCGCACAGCAGAATCCGCATTCTTATCTTTGAGAAAATCTTTGATTACCTCCGCTGCCTTATCCGTTACTGTAAACATTACATATCCTCCTTTTGGTGATGGATATTTTTTCCATCGATATTTTGTGTAACTTAGCCATATTTGATGAGTTGTCAATTACATTATTTCTAATGCTTTATAATACACCGTCTTCCCCTGCATTGGAACCATGAAATTTGTTTCCATTGAGATTAAATGTTGATCGCGCTTATTATCCCAAAACAGCAATCGATAATACAACCGGGAGAAACTTATATAAAGAAATTACTAAACACCATATTTTTCTTTGCCCTCGCCGTGACTATATATATCTATTTTTTGCGGGAAATCTTACGGTTAAAGGAGACATGGCCTCGACACTACATTACGAATTGCAGCAGCGGATAACTGCCGGAAATGCCATGAAAATACTAACTTTAAGTCCGGTTGGTCCCGTCTATGGCACACGCCATAAGGAAGTTTTTTAAAGTGACTGGAGCGACACGCATTGAATTATGAATTTGCTTGCCGGATAAAAGGATTTACCGTAAAGTAAAGCATTCTCTCCGAGAAACATATTACAGTACCAAGGTCAAAATAACCTCATGCCGCTTTTTGCTTTTCTATTAGTTATTCTGGCAGCCACTTTCCATGCTCTGTGGAATTTCGTTACGAAAAAACTATCCGGTAACCTGAGCGTAATTTGGATTGGCTTAGTGCTCGCGACAATAGCTATTATTCCTTTTCTGTTTTTTCTTTCACCAGAACAAATATGCGTAGCAAAAGCATGGCCGTTTATTCTGGCGACGGGACTAATTCACGCCGTTTATTTTTTCGCCATAGCCAAAGCTTACGAGCATGGGGATATTTCTGTCGTCTATCCAATTGCCAGAGGAAGCGGCATAGCCGGTACAACCATCATAGCTTGTTTATTACTTCAAGAAAAAATATCATCTGTCGGAACAATGGGCATTTTATTAATCAGTCTGGGCACACTTTTGCTTGGGCTTACTAATATTCAGCAAAAACGCGGCATATTCTTTTCTCTATTAGTTGCTGCAACAATCATCGGCTACTCGATTGTCGACAAGCTGGGGGTTGGTATCATCCATCCCTTAAGTTACATATTCGGGCTGGTATTATTGACAACAATTTTTTTGGCGCCTTACATACTGATAAATAAACGGCAAGAACTATTATCGGCCCTGAAGAACATGAAAAAATATTCCTTGGTCATCGGACTGGGCTCCGGGGGAACTTATCTGATCATCCTTTTTGTCTTTCAAATGGCTCCGGTCAGTTACGTTGTAGCGGCCAGAGAACTGGCTGTAGCTATTGGCGCTTTGTTAGGCTTCATCTTTCTTAAAGAACAACTTTCAGCCCAAAAACTACTGGGCATTATGGGAATTATAATCGGCCTGATCCTAATCAGAATGGCTTAAATTATTTTTTATTCTTTTATGGACTCAACTAAAAAACGCCATGGAGCCTTTTTATGTTCATCTTTCGCGTAATTGATGCCGATTCTAGGAGTAGCTAAAATTGATTTTGCCGGAATTTTTTTATAATTTTCGATCCATAATTTACTGCCCAACGTCAAATCCCAACCATTTAAAGATTTGTCGATGTTTAATGCCTGACATATTTTTGCCGGTCCATCGGTGAGCTTGGGGCCTTTTCGTTTCCGGCGATATTCCATTTCTTTTACTCCCTTGACAGGCACTATAGCGCGCACAAGCACAGCGCAAGGATTGCTCTCAGCCTCAGTTACCAAATTGAGCATATAGTGCATCCCATAAGTGAAATACACATAGGCATGACCGGGTTTACCAAACATAACTGCATTGCGCGGTGTTTTACCGCGGTGGGCGTGACAGGCGCTATCGGTTTCACCGCAGTAAGCTTCGGTCTCCACGATAATCCCGGAAAGCTCAAGACCATTTATTTGCCGCACCAGTTTAGTTCCTAAAAGCGCCTTTGCTACTTCCAGCGTATCGCGCTCATAAAATTTTCTATTCAATATGCTCATGATTAGTTAAATGGTCGCAAATATTTTCTTGATTGTAAAGGTTGAAGAAAATTAATTTTAAAGCCGCGGCCTTTTTTATTTCAGGCCGCGGCTCAGTTTTTTAACTAATTACTTTAAATCAGTTTCAGATAATTCTTTACCAGATATTCCGCCGTTTGCAGAGCTCCCTTGGCCGCACCAAGCTTGGTATTGTGAGCCAGACAGACATATTTAATCCCGTTTTCCATAACCGGATCTTTGCGGATACGTCCGACCGTTACGGTCATTCCATCGCCTTTGTCTCTATCCATGCGTGGTTGCGGTCGAAAAGGATCATCGGTAACATCGATCAAATGCGCCGGCGAGCTGGGCAAGGCGAGTTCGACAAAATCCTTGCCGTAATTCACCATCGCTTTTTTTACTTGCTCCGGCGAACAAGGTTTTACCGTTTGCACAAAAGCGCAAACCATATGACCGTCGAGTACGGGTACTCGGGTGCAAGTCGCCGTAATACCGAAAGGCGCATGCTCAATAGTCTCACCTTTAAACTTACCCAGAATTTTTTGCGGCTCAGTTTCCACTTTCGGTTCTTCGCCGACTATATAGGGAATAACGTTCTCGGTCATATCCATAACGGATAAACCGGGCGTTCTTCCCGCTCCGGACATGGCCTGCAATGAAGTCATAACTACCTGCTTAACTCCAAACAAGTCATGTATCGGCTTTAGCGAAACAACTAGTCCGGCAATGGTGCAATTAGGCTTGGGAGATACAAATCCCTTCCAGCCGCGTCTTTTTTGCTGAACTGCAAGCAAAGCCGCATGCTCCATATTCACACCGCCGACAAGTATTGGCGTATCCAGTTCATAACGGAATGCCGATGCCGTGCTGATAACCGGTGTAAACTTCGCATATTTAGGCTCCAACTCTTTCGCTGCGGAAGCATCCATAGTGGAAAAAAT
Source organism: Smithellaceae bacterium (assembly GCA_050008655.1). Classification (GTDB taxonomy): domain Bacteria; phylum Desulfobacterota; class Syntrophia; order Syntrophales; family Smithellaceae; genus UBA4810. Next base: position 1,365 of record JBEKMF010000099.1, on the reverse strand, counting down.
AATATCCACCGAAGTGGGATCAAAATCAGCAGCATCTTCCACGGGAAGTTCGCCTATTTCCTGTGGCAGTTCTTCCGTACACCACCAGCGCGAAGAACCGTTAGCATCTTTTAAAGCTTCTCGATAATTTTTTCCGGCAGAACGCTCGGATGCCGCCAGCTTGGTAATCTTGAACCAGGGATGGCCGGTCAAACTAACTATCGCCTGCTGACCAACTATACCGGTTGCGCCAATAATGGCAATTCTTAACATTATTTGATAACCTCCATACTTATTATACACTCATTTTTTATCCATGCTTGTTTTTAGAATTTTTCTTGTCTTCTCTATATCCGCCGCTATTTGTTTCTTCAACCTTTCAAGACTATCAAATTTGACAATATCCCTCAATTTCTCCACAAAATAAACATTCAGCCTTTTGCCTCTCAGGTCACCGGAAAAATCAAGTAAATGGACCTCAAAAGTAAAAGTATAATCGGCAAAGGTCGGCTTCTCACCGATGTTTAAAGCTGCCACATAGCGTTTCCCTTCTAAGTCGGCGAAAGCGGCATATATGCCCGCGGGTGGCAGTAATTCTTTTTCTGGATCTAAATTGGCGGTCGGAAAACCAAGTTCAACACCACGGCCATACCCCTTCACCACAATACCGGCAACATTATACCATCTTCCCAGCAAATTAGTTACTGTCTTCAAATCACCTTTGATAATCAAATTTCTGATGAGAGTGCTGCTAACCACATTTTCCCCCACCTTAAAAGCGTCAATTACCTCAACTGTAAAACCCAGTTCGCTACCGGCGCTAATCAAATAATCACTGTTGCCCTTTTTTCCCTGACCGAAGGTGTAATCATGGCCGACAATAATCTTTTTTATAGCCAGCTTTTTATGGAGAAATCCCCGGACAAATTCCTCGGCAGTAAGGCGTGAATAATCCCTGGAGAAAGGGATTATCAGCGTACCATCAATTCCGCACTTTTCCAGAATTTGCAGCCTCTCTTCTAGAGTAGTTATAAGATAAAAAGGCCGGATTTCCGGATGGAGGACCATTTTGGGATGTGGTTCGAAAGTAATAACCAGTGATTTTGTCCCGGCACTTCCGGCCTCAGCCGCAAGTTTACGGCAAATAAACTGATGGCTTAAATGCACGCCGTCAAAGTTGCCGATAGTGACAAAAGATCCGCAAAAGTCCCCTGTTATGTTTTCTATTCCTTTAAATACAATCATTTTTTTCTTACCACTCAACACTATAATTAGCGCGGTAACATAGCATTTTGGGAATTAATTTCAAGTCATTTTATCTTGACAAGAATGTGTTGATCGGTATAGTGCACTTTTCGCGTGCCGAAGTGGCGGAATTGGTAGACG
>JBEKMF010000098.1:0-8886 GCA_050008655.1 Smithellaceae bacterium | reverse complement strand
AAGCTCCGGGCATTGTTTATGAAATGGAACACTGGGGCTGTCCTTTCAGCCGGTTTCCCGACGGCACGATTGCCCAGCGTCCCTTCGGCGGCGGTGGCTTTCCGCGCACCTGCTATTCCGCCGATGTCACCGGCCATTCACTTTTGAACACTCTTTATGAAAGAGCTGTTTATAAGAGAGTCAAAATCTATCCCGAATGGTTTGTTACCGGCCTTTGCGTAGAAGACGGTCAGTGCCACGGCGTTATTGTTCTGGACATAAAATCAGGAAAGCTTTTGCCCGTACGTGCTAAAGTCACCCTATTCGGCACCGGCGGCTACGGCCGGGTTTATCGCAACTCCACTAACGCTCTGATCAACACGGGCAGCGGCATCGGTATGGCCTACAAGGCAGGAGTCGGACTAAAAGACATGGAGTTTGTCCAGTTTCACCCCACAACGCTTATCGGCACGAATATTCTGATGACCGAAGGCTGTCGCGGAGAAGGTGGTTACCTCCTGAACAATCAGGGCGAAAGGTTCATGAAAAAATATGCTCCCACAGCGATGGAACTGGCTCCCAGAGACATCGTTTCACGCTGTATTCAAACGGAAATGGAAGAAGGCCGTGGTTTTGAGCATCCTCTGGGCAAATATATTCAGCTTGACTTGCGGCATCTGGGAGAAAAGAAGATTCTGGAATGTCTTCCCGGGATTCGCAGTATCTGTATCGATTTTATCGGTATCGATCCGGTGAAAGATCCCATCCCGATTATGCCCTCTCAGCATTATTCGATGGGCGGCATTGATGTTAATGAAAAAGGCGCCTCCAAGATAAAAGGATTTTATGCCGCGGGTGAATGCGCCTGCGTCAGCGTCCACGGGGCCAACCGACTGGGTGGAAATTCGCTGCTTGATACTATCGTTTTCGGCAAACTTGCCGGCAGGGCCATTGCTGAAGAATTGTCGGCAACTAAATTAAAGCCGAAAGAAAAACCTCTGCAGAAATTAAAGGCAGCTGTAGAAAAGAAGATAAACCGCCTGTCTCGACCGGGCGGGGAGCGGCCTTACAAGCTCGCCGCCGATTTGGGCGCTGTAATGAGTGAAAAAGTCGGTATTTTCCGTACTAAAAAAGAACTTGCTCAAGCATTAGATGAGGTCATAAAAATCAAAGAAAGGTATAAAAACATCAGTATTTCCTGCGCGGATAAACACATGAATTACGAGCTGCATAACGCGCTGGAGCTGGAGTATATGCTGGAAGTGGCGCATACGATTGTGCTGGGCGCTCTTCTGCGTCAGGAGAGCCGCGGCGCTCATTTCCGGCGTGATTTTACTACTAGAAACGATAAAAAGTGGCTCATGCATACCATCGCCAAAATGGGCAAAAAAGGAGAACCACTTATCTCGTATAAAGACGTTAACATCACCAAATACCAACCTATGGAGAGAAAATATTGATTAAGAGCGATACTTATACTTTCAAGATTCTGCGTTATGACGTCAAAGAACCGAAGAAAGAGCCGTGCTTTGAATCATATAAGATCAAAGTTATCCCCGGCCTCACGGTTCTGGCGATGCTTTTGCGCATTCGCGACGAAATTGACGGAACCTTATCCTTCCGCTGTTCCTGCCGTTCGGCTATATGCGGCTCGTGCGCGATGGTTATTAACGGCAAAATAGACCTCGCTTGCCGCACGCAGGTGGCTACTTTCGACGCGGATACAATAATTCTGGAGCCTCTGCCCAATTTCGAGGTCATCAAAGACCTGGTCGTGGATATGACGCCCTTCTGGCAGATGTATGAAAAAATTCAACCATATCTCATACGAAAGAATCCTGCTGCCGAAAAAGAAATATACCAAAGCGAAAAAGACAGAAAGAAAATCGATCAGTTTGTCAATTGTATCCTTTGCGCTTGCTGTTATGGCGCCTGTCCTGTTTTAAACAGAGACGCTCAATACGCCGGTCCCGCGGCTCTGGCCAAATTACAGCGCTTCTCGTCCGATTCCCGTGATGAAAGATCGGCCAAAGCTCTGGAGAAGTTCAATGATGAAAAAGGCGTCTGGGGTTGCGATACCGTTTTCCGTTGTATTGACGCCTGCCCGAAAGATGTACGTCCGACCGACGGTATTGTCGGCTTGCGTAAAACACTGCTGAAAAATAAAGCTAAAAAACTGTTGGGGGTAAGAGAAAAATGAAGCTTAAATATTCCTTGATTTCTCGCCGACAATTTCTCAATACGCTTTTCGGCGGATCGCTTTTGGCCTTCTTCTCCGGCACTTTCTTTTCCCTGGCGAAATTCGCCTTCCCAACGCTGGGCAAGGAACCGGATTTTGTAGTTTTAATAAAAACAGATTTTGCCAATATTCCCAATAATTCGGCTAAAATATTTGCCTGGGGTGGAGTACCGGGGATCTATTTAAAAAAGGAAGACGGAAGTGTTGCCGCTTTGAGAGGCGTCTGCACGCATATGGAATGCAATGTGGCTTACCGGCCGGAGGAAAAGAAATTTTACTGCGCCTGTCATAAGGGCTGGTTTGACGATACTGGCAAGAACATTGCCGGGCCACCGCCCAAGCCGTTGGAGTTTTTTGAAATCATGGAAAAAGGCGAAAAGCTGATTGTCGCCAGAAAGGGAGCTAAGGTTGATCTGGCTAAAGTGTAAAAATTGGATTGAAGAACGCTACGATATTGCCGAACTGAAGAAGCTGGCCAAAAGCAAACTTGTTCCGCAACATCGCTATGATTTCCTGTATTATACCGGCGGCATTACTCTTTTTCTTTTTATCCTGCAGTTTATAACGGGAATGCTGCTGGCTTTTTATTATATTCCGCATGTTGACTTCGCTTATGAAAGCATCATCGATATCGTCACGAAAATCAATCTGGGCTGGTTTTTCCGGGCTTTCCATCACTGGGGAGCACAACTTTGCATTGTTTTTGTCTTCATTCATCTCTTCGGCACACTGCTCGTTAAATCCTACCGCAAGCCGCGGGAATTTATCTGGGTAACCGGCTTTATTCTTTTGGTTATTTCCATTTTTTTTGGCCTCTCCGGTTATTTGATGCTCTGGGATGAACGAGCTTTCGCCGCCGTGCGTGTAGCTACCGGAGGCGCGGGTAATCTTCCTGTAATCGGAAGTTTTATCAAGATTTTCTTAAGAGGAGGCACAGATGTCACGGGCGATACCCTTATCCGCTTCTATGCCTTCCATGTGGCAATTCTACCTATATTATCTCTATTGCTTATCGGCATACATATTCTTTTGGTACAATATCATGGAATGAGTGTGCCTGTATCTCAGGAAAAGAAGCAGGAAAAAGGCGAACCTTTCTTTCCTAATGTTTTTTACAAAGACATGATGATCTGGTTGGTTGTGCTGGGCGTTGTAGTAACGCTAGCGATAATGCTTCCGCCGGAAATAGGGAAGAAAGCAAACGCACTGGCTCCTCCTCCGGAAGGCATTAAGCCCGAATGGTATTTCCTTTTTATGCTGGAAACGTTGAAGCTTTTTCCCGGAACAATTTGGGGCTTCAATGGTGAGACCATAGCCATTGTCTGCGTGACCATCGGAATTATCTTTTTCTTTTTGATTCCTTTTATCGACAGCAGATCCAACAAAGGAAAGAAAAGCCCGCCATTTACGATTATTGCCTTAATTTATCTGATTTACTTTATAACCATGACCCTTGTGGGCTTTTTAAGTTAGGAGTGTTTATGAATAAAAAATTGTCATCCCGAACGTATGTGAGGAATCTTATATTGTCATTGCGAGAGACCGTAGGCAGCATCCTGCCCGGCGCATGCCGGGTGGCAATCTTTTTATTTTTCTTTACCCTCCCCTCTTTAGCCTTTGCCGAAGAAAAAATTCCTGTCTTCCCTACTACACCGGTCGATGTTTACACCATCTATGCAAGCCTTGCTATCTTCTGGCTCGCCATCATTGGTTTAATCGTAGTTATCAAAATGAAACTCAACGAAATTGAACGGATTCAGGAATTGGGGATTGATAAAGAAGATTCTAACGCCCCAATGCTGGATTGACCTACCAATTGCGAAGTCTCCTCTTTGCCGCCCTAGTATTTTCTTTTTTATCAAGCGTCTTTGGTTTAGGGAGATAAGAAATAAATCTTGCTACTATTATAGCGATGAAGAAGACACCCATTAATGATTGAGAAATCACTAAGAACATTGTTAAATTAGAGCAAGGTGTAACATCACCATGTCCAAGGGTTGTGATAGTGACGACGCTATAATAAATAGTGCCCAAACAACTGCTTAGAACTCCCGCTTGATCATTAAAAAGTAAACGTGACTGGAAATAGAATGATGCAAACCAAAAGATAAGCTCCAAATAATTATGTAGTGCAAGTATTATAATTCTTCGATACCCACCCAGCGAGTAATCTTGAAATCCCACTTCACATGGATCGAAAAAAAGAACATTGACTTGGTAGACCACTATTTCGAATGTTCGTATAGCTCCCCAGATAATGAGAGTCCAGATAACCCAACTTTGGATATCATATTTTACTATCAAAATAGACAAAATAGACAAAAGTAAATTTAAAAGCACCCAAAAATCTACAAAACAGTGCGACTTAGTCTTTTCTGGATATATCTTTCTTATTATATGGAATACTGAAACCCAACGCAGAAATTTAAATATCATCCTCCATAAGCCAACAATAAATGATTTCATAAATTCGCCCTACAACTAAACAATTATGTTCACCTGCATTTTGGAATTATCAATATAAATAGGGTTAGCGTTCCATTTATTAAACTCTTTCAATTTTCTTTATGGTCATTTCACTTTTTCCACCGCCGATAAAACTCAAAGAGGGGCGGAGAAATATCCCCACCCCTCTTTTAAAATCCGCTATGCTACCTCGACCTAATGGGCGGGTATTGCGCTAGTTTTTTCCCTTCAAAAAATCCTTATATACTGAAGCTGTTTCCTGCGGTTTTTCCAGCATGGGAAGATGTCCGCACTCTTTTATTATCGCCGCTTGGGAATTCTTAATTTTTTTCTTAAAAATAGGGACAGACGACACGTCAATAACTTTGTCCTTATCTCCCCATACGATCAATGTGGGAGCTTTAATTTTATTTAATTTGGTCTCCAGAAGGGTTAGATCGGTGTTCGAAATTTCATTGTATATTTTTTCATTCAAAGGCGCGGCTTTTATAGCTTGTTTCGCTAAATAGTTTTTAATTACGGGAGGCAATTGAATCGGTTTCACAAAAGTGATTTCCAACAATCTGTCATATCCCTTTTCATCCTTAGCAACGAGGGGATTGATACCCTTTTCCAAAAGCAACGCACGTTCGCTTTTTACTGGAGTCAAAACACCTGCGGAATCGAATAGCGCGAGAGTCTTAACCATATCCGGGTAATCTACGGCGTAATTGCCGGCTATACTGCCGCCCATCGAATTTCCTACTATATTGAATTTTGTCAGTTTCAATTCTTTTACTAATAGATTCAATCTTTCCACTTGTGACATGATGTTGTATTTCGCATCCTGTGGTTTAGAGCTTTCACCGAAACCCGGGAGATCGGGAATTATTACCCGATAATTGGGCGTAAATAATTTCGCGAACCTCAGCCAATTGTCTTTGCTTCCACCAAAGCCGTGCAACATAATTATTGTGTCGCCAGTTCCTCCCTCCAGGTAGACAATTTTAAAGTCAGGAATGTTCACCGATTTCGTCGTCAACCCGGCGTCCTTGCGCACTTTGTCAATTGCTTTATTGTATAAATATGCCGGAGCGGCAAGATAAAGTATTGCGGCAATGACTACTACAACAGCCGTAATCGTCAAAAATATTGTTTTCTTCGAAAACTTTTTCATTTGGAAACCTCCGATAATTATTATTAAATTTGATGAGAACTATCTTTTGATGCGAAAGAATATTAGGGCAATAATTCTTCAATGTCAAACGGAAATAGCGGCGGCGTAATCACCACCCGGGAAACAAATTGGAAAAGATTATGAGGCGCGGCCAATGACATTTCGTTTGATAAATGCCTTGAGCTTTTTCCTGTCGAAAACACCTAACCACCTAAACTCAACACTTCTTCTCCGGAGCTGTTCTTCTTTATCATTGGAATCAGAAAGAAGATTGTCCGATTTGGTAACGAAATCTACACGATCAAGATAGGGGATATCTTTAGACTGAAGGCTGAGAAGACCCGACTCTTCCAGCTCTTCCTTGGAGCCGTTATAGATAAAAGCGCAACCGCCCTCACTGATATCCAGCACCTGCGCTTTTCTACCTTCAGCGGTATAGGGTTCGACTACAACAAATACTCCTTTATCAGCATAAAAGCGGGGATGCAGCCGAGGCCTAAATAATCTTCTCAATATCTTTAAAAGTTCCATTAGCTACCCCATGCATTCGACAAAATAGGGACAGCGCTACATGTCCTACCTAAACCCACTCAATTTTTTATGGTTATATCACTTTCTATATCGCCGGTGTTGAGCACGTCTTGCTGTTCGATTAAAATAGCTTCATAGCCATTGATAATGGATCTATTTAATGCCCGTATATTATCGCATAATTAGAACGATTATACTAGCTCATTAATTCTGTAGTTTTTTGGAGTTTATCCAGAGGTGTTTCGTAATTCAATCCGCCATGCCTTCTGAATTGAATTTATCAAAAACTTTTGCACACAGTGACTATCATGGAGTCACTGTGCGCAACTTGTTCTTGTGTTTCTGTCTTTATTTTTTCAGGTTACCTTAACATCAAAAGTCGATTCCCATGTGCCGTGAAGATTACAATGTTGAGTGGCTACAAGCGTTACTTTGCCGTCAGGCGCCGCTTCTTTGGGCAACACTACATTGAATTTTGCCTTTGGTTGCATGTATCCTTTGGGCTGAAAGTCAATCCGGCCCGCTGGTTCATTGCCGATGCTCAGTTGAATATACTCTATCCAGTGGGAAGGCGTCATAATATGAAGACTTTCTCCTACGCTGACCTCAACAGAGAATGCTTTATCTGCTTTCACCGAGCGCGGCGCAACTATAAACGGAGCATGGGTTTCTTCCAGATGGCTTTTTTTGGCCGGGTCTTTAACTCTGTTGATTCCCTCAAATAATGTCTTATCCACTTTAGAGGGAAAATAAAGCTCTGCCGCATTGACCAGACTAACCAATCCTATGGAAGCAGAACTCAGTGCTGCCCCTCTTAAAAAAGTCCGTCTATCCATATCCTACCTCCTTCAATTGTTATTACAGTGGTATATTAGCAAAATTATCTTTTAGCCGAATACTGCGACCAAAAGTAGTAAAAAGGAAATAACCGCGCCTGCGCCGTGTATTCCGATCAGAACAATAGAGTGAGCTTTTTTCCTTAAGTGATAGGAAAGCAAAATAAAACCACCCAATGCAAAAACAATGAACAATACTAGTGATATATTCATTAATTTGTTGGATGAATCATTGTAAACATTTACAGCTAAAGTGATAAGACCGGCTGCCGCAAAAATTCCATGAGCTGCTGCCAGGGAAAGAGGCATTCCTTTACCGGTGAATTTCCTGACGGCAAGCGTAGCGCCACCAACTGCCGCGACCGCAAAAAGAATAACAGGCCAATAGATCATAATCTCCTCCTTTGTTTATGCTTAATAATAATGGTTTGTTATTTTACCTTACTTAATCATAAAGTAGGGCTACTATCTGATCCGCGAGGATCATTTTATGTTCAAAAACTTATTTTTGCATTTCCCCTAAAAATATTTTTATCCTTTTCGCATTGGCGCCCAGATCGCTCTTACCGACCCGGGATACGGAACGAATATCTATGTTACTCATTTGATCATGCGCTGTAATCCGGATAACAACATCATCTTTAAACCCCATCCAAAAAGTCGTTGCTGTAGCCTCGATACGGCCTTCTTTGGGCTCCGCAGCCACTATTTCCCAGCTCATGTTTTTGGCAACATCGAGCGCTTTGGCGAAGGCTTTGTCGGGAGGCATATCTAAAGTCAGTGTTTTAATGTCGGGGTATGCTTTGGTCTGTTGCGCCGCCACATCCGGGCCGCCATATTCCGGTTTGTTATACGCATCTTTTCTCAGAGGCAAGACAGAAACAAAAGCCGGTGGATTGGTCATATCTGTTGTTATGTCATGAATGGGAGGGACTTTGATCTGATAGCGCATGTACAAAGGAATTATCGCAACAGGTATGCTGATAATAAGACCCAAAACGCAGAGATAAATTCCCTTGTTTCCCGGAGTGAAGAAAATAGCAACTATACCGATGAGCGATATGGCCACCGCTACGAGCCCGACAAGAGCCGAAATGCCCAGTAGTTGCAGTCCTATCCGGAAGAAAAACCAATGAAATCTTGTGCCCAGTCCGGCAATAATCGAAATTAAAGCCGAGATGACAGCGACTAAAAACCCGCTTGCTGCAATTAAAAAAACAATTTTGCTTTTTTCCATATAAGCCCCCTTCTCGTTACATTCTCTATAAAAAAATTACCTGTCATTTGCACCTAATTTAAGACCCAAAAATACAATGTCAATAAATCGGGCCAGCACACTATTGACTAAATCCAGTCAATTTTCTTTATCGTCATATCACTTTTCACGTTGCCGGTATTGGGCACGCCTTCCGGTTCGATCAAAAGAGCTTTATAGCCGCTGACGGATGAAGGCTTGTGTTCAACGCCTTTGGGGATTACGATCATTTCACCTTTATTTACTTCCACAGTGTGATCCCGAAAGTTCATAATCATAGTGCCTTCAAGTATTATAAAAGTCTCGTCGGTATCGTCATGTTTGTGCCAGATAAAGTCGCTTTTACGTTTGACTATTTTGAATTCGTAGTTATTCATCTTCGCGATGATCCTGACTGCGTAATCATCGCCTAGCAGCTTCGCAA
>JBEKMF010000097.1:0-8994 GCA_050008655.1 Smithellaceae bacterium | reverse complement strand
AAAAGCATTATGCGCCGGCCAATGGTTGCAAAATCGTGCTCCACCTCATAGTTATCAAAGGTTGCCTTTTGGGGAAGGATGGTTTCCAGCAGTTCCCGCAGCTTGGGGATATTCCACTGTTTGTTACCCAGGTCATAGATAAGCTGGCCCACGGTCTCTTCAGGTTTTACCTTAAAGAATTCATAGAAGGAACGGCTGGCGGTGACTATCCGTAAATCCTGATCCAGAACGATCAAGGGTTCACGCACTGTGTTGATGATGCTCTCAGAGTATTCCTGTGATTTTGTTACGGTTCTTTTCCTCAACATTTTCTGTGTCCCTGCGCACGGTGATTCCTTGAGCTACCTATCAATCAGTTCCCTTCACTTGCTCATTTCCCGGAGTTTGTTTTGATGAGGTTCGGACGGCGGCATCTCGAGCAGATGCGTGATAAATCGTGGTCTGTATTCGATTCTCCGCACATCGCTTGCGAAAACATGGCCAAAGAAACCCTCTATGTGAGCCTGAAGTTGCTGCCAGTCCTGATCCGATTTCTGTTTATTCATGGTAATTACCTTCCTTTTTTAAATGAAGATGATTTATATTTTAAGACGAAACATCGTTCTTGATATATCCGGACCTTTGCCCTAACCGGAGGATGTTGATACGAAAAAATTTTTGGCATATGATCTCCCTGATTATTTTCTTTTATGAGCTTCAGGCTGACCTTGGACGAATTACCTTCCATATCTAATTCTTTAATGATCATGCCCTTCTTTTTTTCCGCATTGGCTTGAACGCTAGGGAGGCGGCGTTAAGCAATCCCTTTAGTAAGTTAGAAACCATTTTCTGCCTTTTCCTACCCCTCTAGGGGGTACTGAAAAGAGCGGCAGAAAATAGTTTCGCTAACGCACTTATCCCGTTTATCGGGGTTAAGGATGAATAAAAATGGGCGGGAAAAAAATACCGATGCCCGGCGGGGGAGGCGGTACCCAGACTACCGGCGGAGGTGGATAATAACCTCGTTCCCTGTGGCCATAGTAGCCATAAGGCCGATAGCGGTCACGGTCATGCCCGCGCCCTCTTTGCTCGTACCGGCCGTTGTCATGTCCACTACGGTTATCTTTGCCGAGGGCCGGCACCACGTCTATACTGCCGATCATGGAGGCTAAAACAAGCCCCATCATAATCTTACCCACTATGGATCCAAAATTCCATGTGCTTGATGTTTTCATAAAGTCTCTCCATTCTTGGATCAATTCCAATCGCCTGTTTAGCGTCAATCTTTAGTTGAATCCCGTTTATCGGGGTCAGTTGTATAATATTACCGATTATTTCCTCTTTTGTTTTCCATATTTCCCTGTCCGGAATAGTATATCGGTAATATTCTTCTGTTGATCCGACATACTGTTATAGAACGCCTCGAAAGGCGGGATGAGCTTGTTCAGTTGAGCTAAATGGGCTTCAGTAATTTGACTGTGGAGCTTCATATGTTCGAGAGCGTTCATGGGCTTGGCGTTTTCAGCTCTTTCCTTGGTAAAGGCGTCCATGTCTTTCGCATTTTCCCGCATCACCTGAACAAGGTTATTCCATAATTCTTGCTGGGCCTCGGTGATATTTAGTGTGCTTTGAAGCTGTTTGATCCGGGTCTCAGTATACGCAACAGCAGAGGGTCTGGCAACCGCCGACGATTTCTTGCTGCCTTCGGCGGCAAAAGAAAGATTGGCATTGACGAAAAATATAGCGGATAGAAACACCACCATCACCAAAACGAGTGTAGCTGGAAAAACAACTTGATAAGCTTTTTGTTTCATGATCTGTCTCCTTATAAGTTTTAAGTTTAATCTTTAGCGCTTGCAGGCGCTAATCCGAAGAGGTTATAAAACCAATTGCTCAACTTGCGCACATTAGAGGCGAAAACAATTCGGGATTGCAGTCGGGATAGTGGTCCTACGTCGCGATTTTGTTGCCGGGGTGCGTTCGTCTTCAAACCCTGGACACCCCAAGTATATTGCTTCTCCCAATACTTATCCTTTTCCCAACCCCTCCAGTTCTGTTGAACTTGCGCATGAGGAATTCGTTGATAGTTCCACTGATGCCCTCTCCAACGATGCTCCCTGTAGTCATTCCTCCAACCTGAGGGTATCCTTCCATAAAAAGAAGGGACGCTTCGATAGTAGCCCCAATCTGAATTATAGTTCTGCGAACGATACCATCGCCCTTCCCACGGACGCCACCACCAGCCTCCGTAGAAAAAGATGTCCGCATCTGCGTCAGGGGCAGCATAGACATAAGTCTCGGGTATCACTACCAACTCCGGTGGTAAGGCAAAGACGATGGGCGGCGGCAGAGAAATGCTACTATCTGCATCTACCCTGGCCATCGCTGGAATCGGACCTGCAATTACCAGCGCCAAAAGTATTGCTTCCAAAAGTAACTTTTTCATTTTGTAGCCTCCTTATATCCATACCCAATTTAACTGCATGTCACCGGCGTTCTAGTGCTGTTCTCCTTATCTTTCTTAATGTCGTCCTTCATGCCCTTGATCTCTGTCATGTCCTCCATCTCTGTCATGTCCTCCACCTCTGTCATGTCCTCCATCTCTATCCCATCCTACCCAACATCCTCCAATGGATATAAGCATCATCACTAAAACCATTGCCAACATAATGATTCTCTTCATCGCCCCCTCCTTTGATAAGAATTTATTTTTGTTTATATGATCCTTTCATCAAGGGCTCTTGGAGAAGGTGCATCGCCCGCCCCGATCACCCTGAAATGCTCCGACTTCAGGTGGGTCATAACGCTATCCCGGATATCCTGTTCTTTAAGAAAAAAGAATTAATTTTAATCCTCGATACCCTGGTAGAAGTCGCCACGCTGGCATTCCTTCTCCCTCCTTAAGGAACCGGACCAAATGAAACAATCGTCGATGACAACTCCATGCGCTTCTCAGAAATGACCTTGTCGTGATAGATGATTCCCCAAAGGGCAGCAAATAAAATAATGCCGGCGCCCAGGAGCGCCACGGCGGCCATGCCGTTAACGATTTCGCCTAAGAATTTATCAAAATTAATGTATCGTTCCTGCGTCAATTTCATGTTTCTTCTCCTGCGTTTTCTTAAAAAATTATTTTAGTTCGTATGATTAAAATGTTTTAATCGGTGCATCTGAACTATGAAATGAATAATCACCTTCGGTTTGTCCAAACTTGGCTTTTAATTCGGCAGCTTGTTTTTTGTTAAGTTCTTTGAGTTCGGAAGTAAAAGACTTGCCGCCCCTAAGTTCGCCGGTGCGTTTTAATTCCAGTACGGCTTGCTCGCGTCTGGCAACTGCAGCGTCAAAAAAGAGTTTTATTTCTCTTAAGTTTTTAAGTGTCATACGAATATGGACTGCAAATGGCCTGCCAATAGCCGACGGAAAATCAGAAGTTTGGATTTGTTTTTAATAACAGTTGGTTAGATTAATAGAAGAGAATAGCAGAGACGTATGCAATGCTTCGCTTGACCTCAATATTTGGTGGAACCTCAGTATATTGAGGGATACTTTGATCGGGAACTGGACAGCTAATCTGGTTCTTTCGTCTCCGGCCGGACTATCCCCAGCTTGTGCATCCTCGCTCTTAAGGTGCTCGGGTGGAGGCCCAGGATCGTTGCAGCTCCGTCCTTTCCCTCGATGCGCCAATGGATTTCAGAAAGGATCTTAAGAATTTGGTTTCGTTCCGTCTCTTCCAATGTCCTCACCGTTGATAAAATAGGGTGGGATAAAATATCCAGTTTATCCGCCAGACGCAGAACCGATCCGGAACACAAGATCACGGCCCGTTCAACGATGCTTTCCAGTTCCCGGACGTTCCCCGGCCACGGATAATCCTGCAGCGCCGTCATCGTCTCCTTCGGGATCGATGTGATCTGTTTGCCCAGTTTTCTGGAGTATCGCTCTACGAAGGCCTGGACCATCGGCGGGATGTCATCTTTGCGCTGTCTGAGTGGTGGAACAGTGATGGGAAAGACGTTAAGCCGGTAGTAAAGATCCTGCCGAAACCGGCCCTTGCGGATCTCTTCCTCCAGGTCTCGATTGGTTGTCGCAATGATCCGCACGTCAACTTTGACGGTATGGGACGAGCCCAGGCGCTCAAACTCGTTATGCTGAATCACCCGGAGAAGCTTTCCCTGCAACTCCAGCGGTAGCTCCCCGATCTCGTCCAGGCAAATGCTGGAACCATCAGCAATCTCAAATCGGCCCATCCGCCGGATATCGGCCCCGGTAAACGCTCCCTTCTCCCGTCCGAATAATTCGCTCTCGATTAAATTGCCCGGCAGGGCGGCACAGTTGACCGTGATCAACGGCCTCTCCTTACGGGAGCTCATGTCATGGATAGCGAAGGCGATCAGCTCCTTCCCTACACCGGTCTCGCCAAGGATAAGTACCGTTGCGTTCGAAGAAGAAACTTGTTCCGCTCGATAGAGAACGTACTTGAGGCCATCACTTTGCCCGATAATATGATTAAATTGCTGTTTAATTCTGTTCTCTTGACGAAAGTAAATATTTTCGGCCTCCAATTGGTTTTTCATCAGTTCAATTTCAGAAAGAGCAGTCTTGAGCTCGCCCGTTCGCTGCTCGACACGCTGTTCCAGTTCGCTATGGATGGTTATAAGCGCCTCTTCTGCTTGCTTCATCCGGCTGATATCCAGATTGATTCCCGCCCAATAAATAATCTTGCCATTCTCATTCCTTACCGGAACTCCGCGAGCCAGGATGGGATGCCAGTTGCCATCCACGCTACGAAAGCGATGCTCAATATCCCATTTTCCCTCGGTACGTACGCATTCCTTCCACAGCGAAATAGTGCGTTTTGCATCATCGGGATGCAATACTTTACCCCAGCCAAATTCTGAACACTGCTTTTGGGTTAAGCCCACCAATCTAAGAAAGGATTCACTGGCGTATATATTGCGGCCATCAGGATCACAGATCCAAATGCCGTAGTCAATGGATTCGCCGATTGCGCGGTATAGCCTCTCACTATTGCTAAGCTCCTCTTCCGCCTGCTTGCGCTCGGTGATGTCACGGATATTCATGACAAAACCTGCCACAGCTGGATTATCTAAAAGATTTTTCCCCAGCCCACCGAAATAACGGGTCGAGCCATCTTTACGCACTACACGGAATTCATTGGGGATCGCGGAACCTGTTGTCAGAATAGCCTTGCCGTAATCATCGCGAGCACGTTCAACGTCATCCGGATGAATAAATGTGAATGCACTGCTACCGATTAGTTCCTCCGGCTTGTATCCGGAAAAACGCTCGATAGAACGGCTGCAGTATTTTATGTCTCCGTTTTTATCCGTAATGATAATGACGTCTGAAGAGTTTTCCGTGATCTCTTTAAAGTATTCTTCGCTGGCCCGCAGCGCTTCCTCGGCCTCTCTGCGGGCGGTGATGTCATTCAGAAAACTCAGGGCAGCGGGTCTTTCCTTCCATTGAATAACAGTCGTATTAAAGTCAACCCACTTTACGGTTCCATCCTGGCTAATAATCCTAAAAGAGTAAGCAAGGGGAACTTCCTCACCTTTCAGCCTTCTTATATGATAATCAACGACCATATTACGATCATCGGGATGAACGAGGTCTGTGAAAGGTTTGGGTGTTAATATCTTTTCGGAATATCCTGCCATGGCCGCAGCAGCACTATTGGCGAAGACCACCTTCAGATCCTGGGCAATGATAATAGCTTCCTTGGCATTCTCTACGACCAGACGATAGTTCTCTTCGCTCTCCCGCAGTTTCTCCTCCGCCTGCTTGCGCGAGGTTACGTCCACCATTACTACAACAATGCCGGTTAACTTTTTATTAGTGATAAGCGCGCTTGCACTCAATAGAAAAGAAAAAATATTATTTTTTCCATGCTCGAAAGTGACCTCAACCGCATGGAGTCCGTTGTCACTCAGCGCCGATAGAAGGACAAAGGGAGTTCCGTCGGAATAGCAGAGATGAAATGACTCGTCAAATGTCTGGAAAACCGGGCTTTTACCGAAGAGCCTATTTACCGACTGGCTGGCCCGGACAATACAGCCTTGGTCGTCACACAAAACAAAAATTTCCGCAGCTTGATCGAGGATTTGAGCTGTCAGTTTTCCCTCGGCCAGTATCTCTTCATCGCGCTTTTGTTCGGTCAAGTCGGTAACTACCATGCACACCGCATCGGGTATATCGATGCTCTGAAGGGAACTTACGGAAAGTAAGACCGGTACATAATTTCTATCTCCGGTCAGTAAGCCAAGTTCTACCTTAGTGTTCTCCTTCAAACCCCGTTTAAACAATGCCTCAAGTAATTGATGATTTTTTGATGGAAAGTATTGGTAGATTGACGATCCCGTTATTTTTTCCAGATGTCTTTTAACAATATCTGCAAAACGTCGGTTGCTGTAAAGGATCGTGCCGTCTGCGGCCAGGGTGACGGCCCCTTCATTCATGGTTTCGATCATGACCCTGTAAGGATGCTCAGCACCCGATAGCGTAAAAACCCGCTCTCCTTTATCCGTATTAATAACCAGACCATCCACCCCACCGCTGAGGATGGCGCGCAGAGTTTCCTCAGCTTCCATTGCCCGCGATGTGATTTCCTGCAACTCATCCAAAAGCTGCTGGCGTGTTTTATCCGATTTGTTCATTAATGCGCTCTCATAAATTCTTGGGTTTCAGATCGATGCCGACAAGAAATTTTTCGGTATCCGACATGTCGCCGATGAGTTTTCTCAGCGGCAGGGGTAGTTTCTTGATGAGGGTGGGAGTGGCAATTATCTGCTCCCCTTGGGCCAGCTTGGGCTGCTGGTAGATATCGATCACCTTTAGTTCGTAGGCGCCTTCCAGGTATTTTTCACAGAGTTTCCGGACATTGGCGATGGCCCGGGTTGACTTCGGAGTCATCCCTGTAACATACAGCCGAAGAACATACTCTGCCTGATTTCGCTTCGCTGCCGCTTTTGCGAATTCCTCGGTGCTCCTTTTCACACTTTTCCTCTCCATGTCTGTTACTCCAAAATTGATTTTATTATCCGGAGATAGAACGAATGTCGAGTCCCACCAGCACGCGCTCCGTGTCCGCCAGATCGCCGATGATTTTTTTAAGCGGTTCAGGAATCTCCCTTACCAGTGTCGGTATGGCAACAATCTGGTGTCCTTTAGCCAGCTTGGGATTTTTCAAAAGATCTATCACTTCAATTTTGTATTTCCCTGCGAGGTGCTCTTCGCAGATCTTCTTTAAATTGGCAAAGGCCGTAATCGATTTCGGGGTCTGGCCAGCTACATATAACCGGAGACGCCAAATTTCTTTTGTCGCCTCGGTCTTTGCTTTCTTCCCTTTTACAGTTGTAACCATTTTCAGCTGATTCTCCTTTCCCTCTTCTTTTTCGAGCGCTTTGCCTGCGGAGCTGAAAGTTTTCCCTGGCGCAGATGCGCCATTTCTAAACGGTCTTCGGCCAGGACAACTTGTCTTTTTTGCTCTTCCTCCACTATCAAACGCCCCTCTTCAGTTTCCGCGTCGAACTCGGCACGCAGCGCCGCGATTTTTGCCTCCAGGACATTGCGTTTGCGCTCCTGCTCGCGGAGCCTGCGCTCCGCCTCCTGCCGGGATGCCAACTCAACGGCTTTTTCCCCGGCTTCCTGGGCGGCCCGGGCACTGCCGGTTAATACTTCGCCGGCGCCGGTATAGATGTCGATCAGGTCAATACCCTGGTTCGTGAGCAGGAATTCTTGAATCTGGTTGGAGTGCGCCATGCCGCGGGACTTCAAAATATAGAGACCCCGGTTGCGTTCCCCGTTGAGTTCAATATCCCGCAGCAGCAGCCACGTATCGATCAGAGAAGATATCTCTTCGCTGGTGTGTTCAAGACTGTCTCCCAAATGGGTGAGGTCCGTAAGGAAAGTGGATATCTTCTTCATCTTCAAATGGTCGATCAGGCGCGTTAGTATGGATTTGACCTCTGCTGCTGTTCCCGCAGCGCTCAGGTTGCTGATCGGGTCGACAATGAAAACCTGAGGCTGGAATTCATCGATCACCTTGTGAAAGGTGACCAGATGCATCTCCAGTCCGTAAAGTGTGGGCCGCGCGGAATGAAACTTGAGGAGCCCCTTCTTCACCCACTTCGCGAGATCCATGCCGATGGAACCCATGTTCCGGATAATCTGGCTGGGCGATTCCTCGAAGGCAAAATACAGGCAGCGCTCACCACGCCGGCAAGCGGCGTCGGCAAAGGTAGCCGCCATGCTTGTTTTGCCTGTACCCGCTGTACCGGAAACGAGAATGGTACTGCCCCGGTAGAACCCCTTCCCGTCAAGCATTGCATCCAACTTGGGAACGCCCGTGGGAATGCGCTGTGTGGAAACGGGGTAGTCAAGTCCCAGAGAAGTGATGGGCAGGATAGAGAGGCCGCTTTCGTCGATCAGGAAGGGATACTCGTCGGCGCCGTGAGATGATCCGCGATACTTGACAATACGCAGACGGCGGGTGGAAATTTGCTCTTCGATGCGGAAATCGAGTAAGATCACGCAATCGGCCACGTATTCCTCAAGCCCGTAGCGTGTCAGGGTCTTGTCGCCGCTTTCCCCCGTAATGATGGCCGTTACGCCGCGCTCTTTCAACCAGTGAAAAAGCCGCCTCAGCTCTGCCCGAATGATAGCGGCATTAGACAGTCCGGAGAAAAGTGCTTCGACGGTATCCAGGACAACTCGCTTTGCTCCGATGGAATCAATGGCATTCCCCAGACGGATGAACAATCCTTCCAGGTCGTACTCACCCGTTTCCTCAATCTCGCTGCGCTCGATGTAAACGTGGTCCGTGGCGATGAGACCACGTGATACCATGTCCTTAAGATCGAACCCAAGGGAGATGAAGTTCTTCGCGAGGTCATCCGGCGTCTCCTCGAAGGTCATAAAGACCCCGGGTTCTTTGTAATCCAGGACGCCCCGCACGAGAAACTCCATGGAGAAAAGTGTTTTGCCGCAACCCGCGGA
>JBEKMF010000096.1:0-9045 GCA_050008655.1 Smithellaceae bacterium | reverse complement strand
AGCCATCAGACCGGGCATTTCATTTTCCGCCAATTGCATTTCTTTTCGGCCGAACGAGGCCAGAGAAATATCGGCAATTTTGTATTTTAGTGTCCTATCAATTTCCAAAAAAGCCATTTCCCCTCCAGTGTATTTTTGCCACGTTTACTCTTGTCCGACTATTTATTTTTCAATGCTTTTTTCAGAGCTTCGATTTTATCCGTTTTTTCCCAAAGATAATTCATGTCCAGAAACAAAGTCTTGGGAATTTTTTTATATATATCGCCTTTCAGCAAATCAAACTTTTCGATCATTCCTTTTGGCGTTAAATCAAATACCTGATTAACAACTCCGGCGATTTTTTCATCTAATATAATGCCAGTTCCGAAAGTGTTGACATAGATGGAGATAGGTTGGGCAATTCCGATTGCGTAAGCAAGCTGGACCGAACATTTTTTCGCGAGCCCGGCGGCAACAATGTTTTTAGCTACATATCTTGCACCGAAAGCCGCTGAACAATCGACTTTTTCCGGTGTTTTATTGACAATGGAGCCGCCGCCCAATTGAGCACCCGGGTACCCGCCATAGAGCTGCACGACTAATTTGCGGCCGGTCACACCGGAATCTGCCGCCGAACAGGAATTAACCGCATTCCATTCGCCAGTGGGGTTAAAAATAAATTTGGTCTTATTATCTATCCAATCGTTTAAACAATCAAAGGCAATTTGCCGGGCCTGCTCTTCAATCGATGAGCGAAATTTATCCGGCACCTGGCGGTAATCTATGGCGTTGGACATAAGTACTGTGGTTACTCTTTTTGGACGCCAATCGGCGTCATAATCCACCGTGACCTGCCCTTTTCCATCCGGAGCAAAAATAGGATTGCCGCAATTTTCAAAAGCGCGCATCATTCTATTGACCAATACATAAGTTAACGGCAATAATTCCGGAGTTTCGTCACAGGCAAAACCGTAAATAATGCCTTGATCTCCTGCTCCGATTTCCTTGTGTTTTCCTAAATCCGCTCTCGTCCCAATATTGATGTCGGGCGATTGCGGAATAATCGCATTTAGTACACCCATCGAACTGCCGTTAAGACCCAACTCGGAATCGCGATAACCGATACCAAGAACTGTTTGGCGTACCGTTTTTTCAATATCAATATAAACTCGTGTGGAAACCTCACCTCCAACAAGACAAAGGCCTTTTCCTAAAAACACTTCCAGACCACAGTGCGGCATGCAGTTTATGTCCATGCCTATTTTATTCTCTGCTTCCAATATCGAGGCAATAATATTCGAAGCTATGGAATCAGATACTATATCCGGATGACCTATTTTTACACTCTCCGATGTAATTTGCATGCTTAAAAGCTCCTTGTATATATATTTTTTCGCCAGCGCCAAAATACGATGGAAGCAATTAACACATATATGTATTTTAGTTAAACGATTTTTTCAATTTATAATAGATTTTATACTAAGAGGACAATCTGCCCAAAAAAACAAGAAATAGTAAACCGATAACATATTGATATTATTAATGATTAGCTTAATCTTTGATAATCAACCACTAAATTCAACTGACTTTTTTTATTTGATTTTTACCGTCAACCAGAACACATTTAGGATGCCATTTTTTTGTATCTTTTTCCTCAACAACAACATAAGTTGCAATAATAATTAAATCTCCCCTAGCTACCTTGCGCGCAGCGGCGCCATTGAGACAAATTGTCCCGGAGTTCCGCTTCGCTTTTATCGTATATGTGGAAAATCTTTCCCCGTTGGAAATATCATATATGGCCACTTTTTCATAAGGCACAATCTGGGCTTCCTCCATAAGTGTTTCGTCAATGGAAATGCTGCCCTCGTAGTGCAAGTCGGCATCGGTCACTGTAGCGCGATGTATTTTTGATTTTAACATGAATCTTTGCATAATCATATTACTCCTTCAGGGTATGAATTATGAATATAACTTCTCACCAAAAACGTGATTATCTATAAGTCTCGTTTTCCCCACTTTTACGGCCAATGCTATAACCGCTTCGCCGGCAATTTCATTAATATCGGCAAGCGTTTTCATATCGCATATTTTTATATAATCGATATCGGTATAGGGAGCTTTGGTAATTAAATTTTTCGCTTCATTTATTATGACGGAAGCATTTCTTTCTCCGCCTGCATAAAGTTTTTGTGCTAATTTAAGGGAAGCAGCCAATGTTAAGGCCGAAGGCTTCTCGTTTTCTTTCAAATAAACATTGCGCGAACTCATAGCCAGCCCATCCGCCTCGCGCACAGTAGGTAATCCGACTATTTGCAGGTCCAGGTTCAGATCGGCAACCATTCGTTTTATAACTATAAATTGCTGAAAATCTTTTTCCCCGAAAACAGCGATATGCGGTTTGACGATATTGAATAATTTGCAGCAAACGGTAGTTACGCCGCGAAAATGACCAGGACGAGATAAACCGCATAAATTTTTGGTCACTTCTTCCACATTCACATATGTCTGATAATTTTCCGGGTACATTTCTTTGTCAGCGGGATAAAAAATCACATCGACATTGACGTCTTCCGCCATTCTTAGGTCGCGTTCAAAATCACGCGGATATTTAGATAAATCTTCTTTCGGTCCAAATTGCGTGGGATTGACATAGATGCTGACGATTAAATAATCGGCCATTTTTTTAGCTTCTCTCATAAGATTAAGATGCCCTTCATGAAAATAGCCCATAGTTGGAACAAATACTAATCGTTTCCCTTTAAGTCTTAAGGCTTCCGAATAAGATTGCATTTCATTTATTGAGCTGATAATTTTTGTTTTCATTTTTATACTAAAAAAGCCCCACGTCGCAAGACGAGAGGCTTAATTGTATTTCTTAATTCTTTTTTCCTTCCGTCCCGGTCCTTACGGATCCAAGCGTGGAGATATATTAACAATATTTAATAATTATTGTCAAGGAAATAAATTGGGGGCAAACAATCACCAAAGCTTCCGTATTTTTCCTCTGAATGTTCCTTTTGAATTATCTACTTAACAACTAAAATCTGTCCGGGGATAATTTTTTCATCTTCGGAAAGATTATTTAATTCCTTTAGCTTAGTAACGTTGGTATTATTTTTCTTGGAGATACTGTATAAATTATCACCTTTAGTAACAATATACTTGTTCGTTCCTAATTTCTCTACATCAGCCGCCGACAATATTTTATTTGATATCTTTGATTTCTGCGCTGTCTTTGTTGTACTATCCTTTTTTTCTGCTGAATTGGCAATGTTTTCATTCGGAGATACTTTTAGTACTTGACCTGTACGTATTGTATCCCTTTTCAAGTTGTTTAATTCTTTAATTTGCGCCTGGGAAGTACCGGAACGCTGCGCAATCATCTGGAGGGTGTCTCCTTTTCTAACTTTATATTGCCCTGAAGATATTTGTATCTTATCATTTTTTTGTCTTGATTTGCCTTTGGCGTAACGCTTTTCCTTAATTATAGGAATCGTTAAACGCTTCCCGGCAATTAATGCCTTTTGAGAATTTAATCTGTTATAAGATATTATTCTGGATACGGGAACTCCATATTTACTGGCAATAGAACTAACCGATTCGCCGCTCTTTACACGGTGTCTGATAAAAACTGTTCTAGCTAAAAGAAATCGTGGTTTTTCACTTTCGGGTATTTCACTAACCACGGAATTGAACTTGGCCAGCGATTCCTTGGGAATCTTCAAGTCATATTCTCTATCCGGGGTTATTTTGTATCTCAAGTCCGGATTAATTAAGTGTAATTTTTCATCCGACATTTCGATTCTCGACGCAATATCTTCCAGCTTCATCATTTTATTGACTTTGACTGTCTCCACTGCAATTGGCTTCTCAGCATCACCTAAATCAAATCCATACTTCTGTGGGTTTTTGAGTATATGTAACGTTGCTAAAAATCGTGGGACATAGCGGGATGTTTCTCGCGGTAAGAGATTGTACAGATCCCAAAAACGATCGAAGTAGTTAATGTGTTGCAATGATATGACCCTGAGCACTTTTCCCTCTCCACAATTATATGCGGCCAACGCAGTAAGCCAATCTCCAAACATGTCGTGTAATTCTTTTAGATAAGCAATTGCCGCCTGAGTAGATTTTTCCACATCCATGCGTTCATCTATCCATTCATCACGGCTTAATCCGTACTTATAACCGGTTGATGGAATAAATTGCCACAAACCAAGGGCGCGGGCGCGGGAAAGAGCCTTGATCTTAAAGCCGCTTTCCACAAAGGGGAGCCAGGAAAGCTCTTCGGGAATTCTCGCTTTTTTTAATTCCGTAATTATGGCAGGACGGTACATCCCGGAGCGCTGATACGCTGCAATAAAAAAATCACGTTCTAGAGTTTGAAAACAATGAATTTCCTTCTCTACTGCCTCATTCATTGTTAACGGTATTTCACTGGCTTTGCCGTGCGTAGCAGTTTGCTTGGCGGAGTATACGGACAGCAGGCGCTTCGATATTAATAATCGCAAATCGTCTTTTTGCCGAGATATAGCCACATCTCCGTCAGCATCAAGAATTAATGCATAAGCTTTATCCAATGTATTTATTGTATTTTCTACATCACCTTTTTCCCAATAACTATCGGCGACTTCCAGTAAATCCAGCGACTTTTCCATAATATCTTGCTCATCTTCTGCTGTCGGCCTGTTTTTTTGCGTTTGCCCGGCATCAGAAAATGTATCATTTGATAACTTCGTATCCGGTTTTTCTTTTTGTTTCTGATCCTGAGTGTCTATATTGGAGTGCTCACTTGATTTATTTGATGCTTGACTTAAATTTGGTGAAATTGTTTTCGCGGAGGTATTTTTATCAACTGCAATTTGAGACATACACGCAGAAAAGATTAAAATTAAACAGCATGAAAAAGCGCAAACGACTAAACGACTTATAATTTTTACCATGAACAAAAACTCCTTAATAATTTTTCATAAATCCAGCGAAATACTTCGGCATTTATTTTATTTTCTTATATAATATATTTTTGCTTTTTTTTTCTAAACTAATGCATATTACACAAATTTTCTTATTTAGTCATTTATGTTAAAATACGATTTAATGGGTTGCCTGTCGTGACCATGAGATAAGATTTTATAAAGTCATCTATATCTCCATCGAGAACCCTATTGGCATCTCCAATTTCTAAATTCGTCCGGTGATCTTTAACCATTTTGTACGGATGCAGGACATAAGACCGGATTTGGCTGCCCCAGGCAATATCCTTCTTCAATTTATTTTCTTCGTTGATCTTTTCATTCTTCAATTGCAATTCCCTCTCGTAGAGCCTTGATTTCAGGTATTTTATAGCCATCGCTTTGTTTTTGTGCTGGGATCGTTCGTTCTGACATTGCACAACTATGTTCGTCGGTAAATGGGTGATTCTTACCGCTGAATCTGTTTTATTTACATGTTGCCCGCCTTTTCCACCGGCACGGAAGGTATCTATACGTAAATCTTTTTCATCAATGTCAATCTTAATATCATCGTCAACTTCCGGATAAACAAAAACGGAGGCAAACGAAGTATGACGCCGGGCACCGGCGTCAAAAGGAGAGATTCTAACTAGGCGATGAATGCCGATTTCCGCTTTCGCATAACCATAAGCGTACTCACCTTCCAATGTGAAAGACACGCTTTTAATCCCGGCCTCGTCTCCAGACTGACTATCGATTATTTTGGCAGCGAATCCTTTCTTTTCAGCCCAGCGCAAATACATGCGTAATAACATTTCCGTCCAATCCTGTGCTTCTGTTCCTCCCGCTCCGGCATGGATAGAAACAATTGCATCCATGGGATCTTGTTCACTGGCCAGCATCATTCTTATTTCTTCCTGACCAACAGCAGAATTTAAATGATCTAGTTCCAGGGATAAATCTTGCAGGACTTGTTCGTCTTTTTCCTGCAGTGCGATTGTCCAGAGATGTTCAATATCTCTTATTTCCTCATTGAATTTTTTCCATTTCTCGAGGGATTCGGTCAGTTTCGTTTTTTTTTGGAGTATTTCTCGCGCATTATTTTGATTATCCCAGAATTCTTTTTTTAGAGAAAATATTTCTAAATCTTTTATTTTTAGTTCCATTTCCGGAACGTCAAAGACACTCTCCGATATATTTGATTCTTTTTTTTAAATCATTTACTGTTTCTTGTATGTTTTCGATTGTCATTTTTTAACCTCCCTTTCCAACTAACCAAAAAATAAAGCGTGATTAACACAAAACAAATAACTACCAATATATCGCCGTATTCGGCGTAAAAAGTCGGTATCCTTAGAAATTTTATGTTTCCTTTCAACGCTTCTCTTTGAAATATTTTTGTTTGCGCAATTATTTTCCCTCGCGGATCAAAAATTCCGGAGACACCTGTATTGGCGGATCGAATTAAATATAGCCTGGTTTCCACAGCACGAAGCAAGGACATGGAAAAATGCTGAAAGGGCGCTGAGGTCGCACCAAACCAGGCATCATTGGTAATGTTCACCAATAACTCGGCTGATTCTTTTTTATACGCTCTCGCGGCATCAGGTAAAATTCCTTCGTAACAGATCAAAATTCCGATTTTTCGATCATCCAGGAGCACGGGATAGAATCCAGCTCCGGCCGTAAAATCACCAATTCCGGCAGTAAGCCCTTCAACGAAGGGCGCAATATTTCTTAGAGGTACATATTCACCATAGGGAACCAAATGAACTTTATCATATCTCCCTTTCTTTTCTCCATCAGGAGACAAAATGTAGGCGCTATTAAAAAAATCTCCATACACTCTTTTTGGCAGATAGCTTACTGCACCGAATATAAACCAGCTTTTCGTCTGGACTGCTAATTTTTTTACTTGTTTTTGCAAATCATTCGCATCGAGAAAATTAAACGGGAGAGCTGTCTCCGGCCAGACCAACAATCCCCCCTCTGCCGGAGGATTCTGCAGAGAAAGATTTTCGTATATATTCAATGCTTCTTTTTGAAAATTTTCGTTCCATTTTATCGATTGATCGATATTGCCCTGAATCAACGCAACTTCCATGCCCTTAGCATTATCCATCGCTTTTTCCACCTGATTCACTCTAATAACACCGTAAATAAAAACGCTACCTAAAATTAGAAAGGCCACCGCAGCCGCTATAATCGCCTTCTTTGATCTTTTCGCCAGCATATCAAACAAAGATGCATTAACCATAACGATCAAAAAAGACAACCCCAAGACGCCTGAAACATCGGCAAATTGAATAAGATAGAAATTCAAATACTGGGAGTAGCCAAGATTCTCCCAGGGAAATCCCGTTAAAAGATTGGACTTGCAATATTCCAGAAAAACCCACAGGGCTGGCGCCAATAAAAAAAGAATCTTTCCTCGAAAGAAAATGATACCTGCTGCAAATAGTGCAGTGTAAATGCTTAAATAGCAACTTAAGAGCAACATTAAAATAACGCCCAGAAATATAGGCAAATAACCATAATTTACAACTACATAGGTAATCCAATATATTATTCCTATATAGCCTATAATCCCGGTGAGAAAACCCAAAACTAACCCTTGCCGGAGTGAAGTGACCTTCCGTAATGCAAAGAAAAGAGGAATAAAAGAAACCCATGCTATTAAGCCAAAGCCATATTTGGGAAAAGATAAAAATATAAGCAACCCGCTCAGTACGGCTAAAATAATTTTATTTTCCAATAATTCTTTATAAAAACTGAAATTGAATTTTTTCACGGATATGTTCTTATTATTCATTTTTGCTAGCGGTCTGAAGTTTTTTAATTTTCACTTTTTTAATGCTGCGTTCGTCGGCATTTTCGATTGTAATTTCCAGTCCCTTTATTTGATATGTTTCGCCAATCAGAGGAATTCTTCTGGTCGCGTTTAGGATCATGCCGCCGAGAGTTTCATATCTTCCTTTTTCCAGACTAATATTCAAATATTCTTCAATTTTTTCAATTTCCGTTCGTCCATCGACTATAAGGGAACCATCCGCCGATTGAAAAATTCCATTCGTGTCGGTATTTACTTCATGTTCGTCGCGAATTTCGCCGACAATTTCTTCCAGCAGGTCTTCCAGAGTGACCAGACCTGATGTTCCTCCGTATTCATCAATGACGATGGCTATATGTTTTTTATTTTCTTTGAATTCATAAAACAACAGATGGGTGTTTTTTGTTTCCGGGATATAATATGGTTTGGTTAGTTGAGTTAATATATCTTCTTTCGTGATTTCTTTCGACCAGAATTTAAGCAAATCTTTGACATTCAGGATGCCAATAATGTTATCGATTGTTCCGCGGTAAACAGGTATACGCGTATGCCGCGATTCGATTGCTTCCTTTATAATTTCCTCAGTCTTCGCGTCTGTGCTCACAGCAACGATCTGGGTTCTCGGAATCATTAGCTCACGAACTAAAATATGCGTAAACTCTAAAATATTTTCGATTATTTCCCGAGATGAAGAATCCACCAAGCCACTTTTCTGCGCTTTGGACAATACTGCTTCAATTTCCCTTTTGATATATTTTGAATTGCGCCAGAAAAAAAGTTTAGAGAATATTCGCGTCATATTTAAAAATATGTCTCCTTAAATTATAAACCACGCAAGTATTCCGGTCTCATCCGGCTTACATTTTTTTCTTCAATAACTGAACCGATTATTTTCAAAATTTTCTCTTTCTCCCGGGGCAAATAAGCCTTTATCGGCAAATAGTTAGAAGCGTGATTGGATGTAAAATAGCAATTTGTAAAATTGGAATTGGAAATGATCAAATAAAGCTCGCGAATATAACCAAATTTATCCGGTAAAATAAAGCGCCCAGCCATATAATCCTCGTATAATGGAGTATGCGGAACGAGCATCAAAGTAAGCGCGCCCACATAATCCGGATCGATATCGCTCAAAATACGGGCAGTATCCAGCGCGTGTTCAACGCTCTTCTCTATCCCGCCTATTCCTAATAGTACCGTAACAGAGAGTGCTATGCCCGCTTCTTTTACACGGCGTGCTGCCGTGACCATTTGTTCGTAAGTTACACCCTTATGTATTTT
>JBEKMF010000095.1:0-9256 GCA_050008655.1 Smithellaceae bacterium | reverse complement strand
CTTGTAGTATTTAAGCGCCGCCGGTTTCATGGTCGCGCCGCGTTCCACTATCTGTGTCGTGAGCCGGTCCTTTTCTATTTTGTTCAGATATTCCCTGATATTCTTTGCCTGATAATATGCCCATTGATTGCTGGCTTCCTGCTGTGCGAGCAGCATTTCTTTCATCGAGTTATTGCCGCCCAGGGCGCATATTGCGAGAATAACAGCATAGATGGCCGTAAAAAGAGCGACCTTCTTGCCGAAAAAATTGCGACTTTTTTCCTCGAGTTCTTCGGGATTGGGTAATTCTATTTCTGCCATATTCTCCTCCAGTTTTTGAAGTGGGAATATATATTATGAAGAATGGCTTAATGTGTCAATGAAATACTGATGGCAAATGCAATACTTTGCGTGCGGGGAAACTACATAAAAGATAAGCAACAGCTGGAGGGACTAAGAATGTTCTGGAACTGTTTACCGCGTATTCAATTATCAATTTTCGAGAATAAAAATTTGACCCCCCTTTTCACCCTATTTACTTGTTTCACCTACAAACAAATAGATTCATGAAGCCGGCAAAACCGAAGATTACCAATTGAAAGAGCGTAATAAGTTGGGCAAGTTTCTCTTTATTCTCCTGTTTAAAGAATCGTAAGTGAAGGTATAGCCGCCTTTATCGGTCGTAGTAATCATGGTTACCTAGTTATTTTGATCGTAAACTTAGTTAATTGTTTTTCCTTTTAAAGTAGACAGCCGCCCGTACCCCAAGAAGCATTAGAGAGGAGCCGACGAAGACCACTACAAAATAAGAAGACAAGAAAGCAAAGAAGACAATATACATAGGCAAAATGCAGAGAAGCCCAATTAGATATTCTTTATTCTTTGCTAGAAGAGCTGCGAGCAGTCCTGCAAAAAAAGCAATCGCCGGGTTAAGCATCAAAGTAATCATATAAAGTCCCTTGTAAGCAAATACTGAAGTCAACTGATCAGGAGTTATCGTGCCTTTTACAAAATCGCTGTAAGGCTTTATATCGAAATGCAATATCAAAAAAAAATTCACTCCCAGCAAAAGGAAAGAAGTTATAGTCCCAGCTATTATAGCAATAAAATTACGCATACCTAACATGCCCTTCATACCTATATCATATGTTAAGTTAGAGTTCAGTCATTTTTTGATTCTTTTCGATTGAAATATTGTGTTATTTGGCAAAATTAGAAAAACAACATTTCAGGAAGAACATTTCATTTTGTATTGTATTTAGTTACAATTGCTTTGATGTCTTTTTTAACCTGATTCCTATCAGGCAGCTGGTCGGGCATCTTTATTCCACCCAGCACATTTAACATATCGGTTTTCAGGGTTGCAATATCCTGATATTTAAGAAACGCGAGGCTTATAGAAACATTTTCTTTGCTGTTGTATAAATCGAGCCATGCCCTACAACCTTTGTCACTTGTTTCTCCTATCAGGCATCGAGCCTTCAGTTTACCTGAATTAATGATTAATATTTCACGTAGTCCACCTATGCCTGATGGTATGCCTATAATTTTTAAAATCTGATTAGAAAATGCAGACACGTTTTTACTTCTTGAATTTAAGAAGGATATATCAGCAGGAGTAGAACTGTAATATGCTACCTGATCATTATATGAAACATAAGGATATGTCATTTTGCCTTCTTTTATGAGATTATCCATTAATCCTAGATATGGCACAATATCACTGACAAATAATACGCCTTTGTCTGAAATAAAGCGTATATCATATCCTATGTCTTTTACATTCTTATATTGTTCCAAAGGCAGCTTCATAACCAGACTGTCGATATTAATTCCCTTCCAATGCTTTGGTGGTGCTTTTAGGGTGTTAATTGTAGTGGGTTTTAAACTGAAATAATGGCTAAATGCTTTGTGTTGGAATAAAAACCATTTGAATGCTAATACGGGATAGAAATACCAGGCAAATAAAGCCACAACGATTAGGGAGCATGATGAAATTAAAACGATCTTTATGATCTTTTGTTTCATTCAGTCGTTCTCAATTCAGAAATAATTTATTTTCAAATTATTATCGATATCTGTTTGAACTATTGTATATTTTTCGCCAGTTGTGCACGCTTGCTTACAGGAAGGAAGTGTACTCGTGTGACTGCAATTGTTTGAAGGCGCTGTTATAGGCAATTAGATACCCTTAAGTGGTCTTGTCTTCTGAAAAAAGTGCCATATGGATGATAATCCTTTCCCACCAAAAAAGAGTAGAATGCCAATAATAAATTGAGCTGCTAAACCTATGTTATAAGCCCACGTACCGATCGAAATGCTTTGTTTAGGAAATTCACTTCCTGCATTTTTGAGTGCCTGTAGATTTGCTGCCAGTTGCACAAAATGGGGGATTGCGATCACAACCATGATTAATCCAACAACTGAGAAGGCTATAGATTGAATATTCTGTGCTGATAATTCTGCAGAAGAATCCTCTGTTTCATTTTCTTCTACTATTTTTTTCGCAAGAGCTTTGCTGAATGTAATAAGACAGACTCCCAGCAGCAGAAGAAGACCAATTGATGTCAGTATGCCTATTAATAACAAATCAGTATTGAAGGGCTGAGATTCCATTACATTTTTAGAACCTCTTAAAGCGAAAACTCCTGTAAGTGATTGTAAAATAGGGATGGCTTCGATGATTGAATAAATTCCAATGAGTTTAAGAGATAAAGAACCGACTTGTTTTTGCGTCATTTTTTGTTCCCTCCCTTGTAACATTAAAGCTCAATAAGAGTGAATGTCATGTCGCAATACAGTATATATATCAACTTTATAAAAACATAACATATTACGCTTTGATTGTGAATAAAATTATCTGATTCAAAAACTGGTGACACCTGTTGATTTCCGAAAGAAATGTTGCATATTTTTAGAAGCCGCATCTCTATTGACTACAGGAAGAAGTAATGCGGCTTAGTATTTGATTCCCGCCCGGTCTTTAATGCCCTTAAGGCGTCCGGGACATGAAATCGACAATTGCTTGGGCGAATTCTTCACCTCTATTCTCCTGCAGAAAATGTCCGCCGCCTTTAATGATAGTATGTGGCTGACCCTTAGCTCCTGGAATCAGTTTTTGGAATACACGTTCACCGCCGCGGGTAATAGGATCGCCGTCACTAAACATTGCAACAAACGGTTTTTCAAATTGGGAGAGCACTTTCCAGGCCTCGCGGTTGGCCTTCGATGCTGGGTCATCCGGAGTAATGGGCACAAGCGATGGAAATATGCGGGCGCCTTCTTTATAGGTATCATCGGGAAAGGGAGCGTCGTAAGCGGCAATGACCTCTTTGGATAAAGGATCACTGGGGTTGGACATGGCAATAATTTCACCAACTTTGAATTCCGGCGTCTCCTGAGAAAATTTACGCCAAGCAAGGAAAGCATCCGATATGGGATTATCGCCTGTCGGCAGGCCGGTATTGGCAACTACCACCCGCGAGAAGCGAGACGGATTTTGGGCTACCAAGCGCAACCCGATCAAGCCGCCCCAGTCCTGACAGACAAGGGTAATTCGCTGCAAGTTTATTTTATCTAATAAACCCTGCATCCAATCGACATGGCGCTGGTAGGTGTAATCGGATCTCACCGCCGGTTTATCCGAACGGCCAAATCCTACGAGGTCCGGAGCTACAGCTCTGAACCCGGCATCAACGATGATCGGGATCATCTTTCGATACAGATAAGACCACGACGGCTCTCCGTGCATAAGCAAAACCGGCTCTGCCTTTGACGGGCCTTCGTCCACATAGTGGATTCTCAGCGTTCCGCCCTCGCCATCCGGGATATTTACATAGTTGGGTTTAAACGGATAACCGGAAAGATTTTCAAAACGATTGTCCGGTGTTCTTAAAATTTTCATATTTCATCCTCCTGTAAAAAAACCGTTTTTCGCGTTGCTCACTTTCAGCAATGAATTTCGCTGCTTTATTTGTCAAATTCCAATTTCAAATCAAAGATGATATCAAGGCAGCGAGGAATCGGCGACATAGGCGTATAGTTAAATACGTCGAGGAGACGATGACGAGTCCAACGCAGAGAGCGCTTTGATTTGGAATCGGGACTAGTACTCAATACCTGCTCGGTCTTTAATGCCCTTCTCATAATGATGCTTCACTTCTTTAACTTCACTGACGGTATCGGCAAGTTCAACTATTTCCGCTGGCGCGTAGCGGCCGGTTAAGATGAGGTCAAGTGCGGGTGGTTTATTTTTAATCAGTTCGATGACTTCCTGCAGGCCGATGAGTTTAAAATCCAGCGCTACATTGATTTCATCGAGAATGACCATATCATATTTGCCGCTGTTAATTGTTTTTTTGGCCGCAGCCAATCCTTTTTGCGCCAGTTCAATGTCAATGGCCGCGGGATTATCGCGCATAACAAAGCTATCAAGGCCGGACATGCGGACGGTTAAGCGGGGAAGATATTTTTCCGCGGCGATGAATTCGCCGTATTTTCTGCCCTTCATAAATTGCAGAACAAAAACTTTGTAGCCCTGTCCGATGGCGCGCAGTCCCTGACCGAAAGCGGCAGTAGTTTTTCCCTTGCCGTTGCCTGTGATTACAATTACCAGACCTCTGTCTGTTTTGACTCTTTTTACGGCCGGAGATTTCTTTTTCTTTACCCCTTTGGAAACAGATTTTTTTTTGTCTTTTGCTCTCTTCATTTTTTATCCTGCTTTTGAAAATACTTTTGAGTGATTTCTTCCGCCACGGAATAGGGATCGGCTTTTCTTCTCTTTATCTTTTCGGCAAAACTATCCAGTTCGCCGCTTTCGATAAGAGAATGCAAAACCGGCTCCAGAAGGCAGGCGCTCAGCGCATCTTTGATTTCCGTCATCGCTTTTCGATGCATACGCTCGGTGAGTTTGCCGCTTTGCTGCAGATAAATATGATGTTCTTCGATCTTTTGCGCCAGTTCCGCAGTATTTTCGGCGAAGGTTGTCGGCTCAAAGGCATCGCCAATATTGACAATAGGCGGCCTCCAGCCGTCGGCGGCTTTGGACGCCAAATTGAGCATCGAGGTCAATTCCATTTGTAATTGTTTGGCGCCGGGACGATTGGCTTTGTTCACGACAAAAATATCGGCTATTTCCATTAATCCGGCTTTCATCGTTTGAATTTCATCGCCCATTCCGGGAACGAGAACGACAACAACACTGTGCGCGTGATTGATTATATCGATTTCCTGCTGGCCAATGCCGACGGTTTCGACAATAATTATATCTTTGCCCATTGCTTCCATCACATGAATAGCATCGCCCGCCGCCTGGGATAGACCTCCCAGCGCACCGCGTGTAGCGAGCGACCGGACGAAAACTCCGGCATCTTCGGCGTGCCGCTGCATGCGTATTCTATCGCCCAAAATTGCGCCGCCGGTAAAGGGGCTGGTCGGATCAACGGCCAGGACGCCGATGGTTTTATTCTTTTTGCGCAATTCGGCAATGAGAGCGTCGGTAAGCGTGCTTTTGCCCGCTCCCGGCGCGCCGGTTATTCCGATAATGAAAGATTTGCCGGTATGGGCGTAGAGCTTTTTGATTTTTGCCTTGGCTTCGGGAATCTTATCTTCAATATCCCTGATGAGGCGGGAGGCCAGGCGGACATCACCGCCGCAGATTTTTTTTATAGTAGAATCCATATTTGTTTGCCGTGCAAAAGGAATCTCTAGTGTGGTTTTATATTTGTCTTAATCCATTCCACGATGGAATCAAGCGAAGCGCCGGGAGTAAAAATTGCTTTGATGCCGGAATCGTAAAGCGAGGGGAAATCCTGTTCGGGGATTATTCCGCCGCCGATGACGGTAATGTCGGATGCGCCTTTTTCGCGCAAAAGTTCCACCACCCGCGGGAAGAGCAGACGATGCGCGCCGGAAAGACAGCTCAAACCCACTAAATCCACATCTTCCTGAATAGCGGCTGCTGCGATTTGTTCCGGGGTTTGGTGACAGCCGGTATAAACAACTTCAAACCCGGCATCGCGGAAGCACCGCGCCAGAACGCGCGCGCCGCGGTCGTGGCCGTCGAGCCCCGGTTTGGCAACCATCACTCGAATTTTTCTTTCCGGCATGTATATCTCCTTAAAACGAGTCTCATCCCGATGGCCTCCGGCCACGGGACTAATTCCACTAACGCTTCAAACGGCACTCTGCTTGTTTTCAGCGAGTGTCATTAGTATAATCCCGGGTCTCTATATTCTCCGTAAACTTCCCGATAGATGTCGCATATTTCCTGCAGGGTAGCCATATTTTTTACCGCGTCGATGCAGTGCGGCATTACGTTTTCGCCTTTTTTGCAGGCGTTTTTTATACTATCCAGAGACTTTTTGGCGGCCCGGCTATCGCGCTTGCGGCGCACATCCTTGAGCCGTTTTATTTGTTCCCCGCCGATTTTCTCGTCAATCTCCATGAGCGGAATGGAATGTTGATTGTTGCTCGCATATTTATTTACGCCGACCATTATTTTTTCACTGGTCTCCAACTGCCGCTGAAATTTGTAGGCGGAGTCGGCAATTTCCATTTGCGGAAAACCTTTTTCTATGGCCGCAATCATTCCGCCCATATCGTCAATTTTATGAATGTAGTCCCATGCGGCTTCTTCGATTTCATTGGTCAGGGTTTCAATAAAGTAAGAACCCGCCAGAGGATCGATGGTATTGGCCACTCCGGTTTCTTCGGCTAGAATTTGCTGCGTGCGTAACGCAATTTCCGCGGCGTGTTCGGAAGGCAGGCAGAAAACTTCATCCAGAGAATTAGTGTGCAGAGACTGGGTGCCGCCCAAGACTGCGGCCAATCCTTCCACAGTCGTTCGAACAACATTATTATACGGCTGTTGGGCGGCCAGCGAACATCCGGCCGTTTGCGTGTGAAACCTCAGCCACAACGAGCGGGGATTTTTCGCATGGAAGCGGTCGCGCATAATTTTTGCCCACATGCGGCGCGCCGCCCGCAGTTTGCAAATCTCCTCAAAAAAATCGATGTGGGAATTGAAAAAGAAAGATAGCCGCAGGGCAAAATCATCAACGCTCATTTTCTTGCGGCGAACGACGTCCTCTACATATTCTATGCCGTCGCGGATAGTGAAAGCCAACTCCTGCACGGCGGTCGAACCCGCTTCGCGAATATGATAACCGCTGATGCTGATGGTGTTCCAGCGCGGAACAAATTTTGTGCCGAATTCGACGGTGTCGCTGATGAGCTTTACTGAAGGTTCCGGCGGGCACATGAATGTCTTTTGAGCGATAAATTCTTTGAGCATATCATTTTGAATGGTGCCGCCGATTTTGGTAAGCGGCACGCCCCTGATTTCCGCCGCCGCGCAATACATTGCCCACAGCACGGTTGCCGGAGGGTTAATCGTCATGGAAGTGGTAACCTCATCCAGAGGAATACCCCCCATCAGCGCCAGAAAATCTTCCAGGGTATCTATGGCCACACCGCACTTGCCCACTTCGCCTAAGCTTTTGGGCGAGTCGCTGTCGTAACCCATGAGAGTCGGAAAATCGAAAGCGGTGGAAAGTCCCGTTTGTCCTTCACGCAATAACATTTGCCAGCGGGCATTGGTATCCTGCGCGCTGCCCATACCGGAAAACATGCGGAATGTCCAATGACGTCCCCGGTAACCGGTTATCTGGTTGCCGCGCAGATAAGGAAATTCACCGGGCACACCAATATCCCGGGCAAAATTAATATCTTTAATATCTTCCGGAGTGTAGAGCCTCTTGATTGGGGCATCGGAAACTGTGGAAAAGCGCTCTTTTTGATCGGGATTAGTTTTCAGCGCTTTTTTTACTTCTTCCTCCCATTTTTTGGTGAGCTTTAATGAAGCTTCCTGCATTTCTTTGGAGAAATACACTATCGGTCCTCCTCATATTATCGCACGGAATAATTAAGAATAATTGCTTACAAAAACTAGAAGGCAGTAACTCAAATCTCTGGTTTTTGTCAAGTTATATTAACGTACTTGGAGCTGGATTAACGCTCATGGAGAAATGAAAATGAGGTAGTTATGAAGATGAGAAATAAAAAAGCGCTCCCGCGCAATTTTCGTGCACGGGAGCGCTTCCTACTTTTGCCATAACGCTTATGCTTATACAGCTTTGACGTTTTCTGCTTCGGGGCCTTTATTGCCCTGCTTAACATCGAAGCTTACCTGCTGGCCTTCAGCTAAGGTCTTGAAACCGCTGGCCTGAATCGCGCTGAAATGAACAAAAACATCCGCGCCGCCTTCTTGCTCGATAAAACCAAAGCCTTTGCGTTCGTTGAACCACTTTACTTTGCCTTCTGACATTGTGTAGTATCCTCCTTTCTCAAATTTCCCGCCAAATCGCATTCATTTGACTGCAACCTGGCTCAAGTCGAACCAACACGATGACAGAACTAAAAAAACCGCCAAGACTTATGAAAGAACATGGCGGTTTACCTTTGTACTTCAAAATGTCTAAATTCAACTCTCTATTTCGTGCCTCTCTGCTCCAATAGAACAAATACACGAAACTGGCTGCACTTGTATGCGCAATACCAATGAATGTCAAGGAATATTTAAACATTTTTATTTTTGTTGGTGACGATAATTTCTTTTTCCTCTCAACTATAAGGATAAACTAACACTAATTATCTTTGAAGTGATGTCCGCCATCCAGGCTTGTGGTTTGGACCCGTAACGGTCAGACTTTGTCTTATTGGACATTATGTGGGTGTCGCAATCCTCCGGGAGGTACAATTTTGGCGATCATCCAGGTGATTGCGTAAAGTACTCCCAAGAGAACGACATCCGTTGGACCGACAGGCAAATCCAATTTATAGGCGAGGCAGAAACCGAGGAAAGCGGCCACACCACCGATCAAAGGGGCTAGCACCGTAAACTGGTGCATGTTGCGAGCAACCAGATGCGCCGTCAAAGCGGGAATCAGCAGGAACCCGAACGCAATCAGCGGACCGACGCTGAGCACTGCCATCGAAACAGTCAGTCCGATCAGTAAATAGAGCAGCACATCCCAGAAAATGACGTTCTTGCGCAGTATAATTGCCATTTCGCGGTCGAATGAAACGAGGAGTAAATCCTTGTGGAATAATCCCATCACGGCGATGACCAGCGTAAGCGTGGCTGCCGTTAGCCCAAGATCGAAATTGGAGATGGCGATGACCTCTCCTTTCAGCATATCGAGCCAACCGATTTCGCCGTAAGGATTTTTTGACAGCAACAGAATGCTCAGCGCGGCGGCCACGACGTACACGGTAC
>JBEKMF010000094.1:0-9356 GCA_050008655.1 Smithellaceae bacterium | reverse complement strand
ATCATCATGTAGCTCTTACCCAAAGCTTCACCATCAATGCCGGGCTGGGCTTCCTCGACAATATGCCCAAGACTCGAAAGAAGCCTTGCAGCATTTTGCACTGCCTCAGCGCATTCTGGATGAATTTTCGTTTTGAACGGTGATTCGACCGTGAAGGCTATTTTTAGCGGGCGCGGGTCTTGCCCCACGTCTGTGAGATAAGGTCTTGGCGGTTTGGGCAGGATATAGGGCGCGCCGGGGTCCGCACCGTTAGTCGCGTCAAGCATCGCAGCGCAGTCACGTACCGAGCGGGTGAGTACACCTTCCACTTCCGCACCCTGCCAGATTTCTCCTGCTTCGGGGCCGAGCGGATTTCGCCCGCGTGTCACTTTCAGACCGAACAGCGCGCAGCAAGACGATGGAATGCGGATCGATCCGCCCCCGTCGCCTCCGGAGGCCATCGGTACGAAACCTGCCACAACCGCCGCAGCCGAGCCGCCACTGGAGCCGCCGGGAGTATGATCGGTGTTCCACGGATTGCGCGTCGGGCCGTGCAGTTCGGGTTCGGTAATGCCCATCAGGCCAAATTCTGGTGTGTTGGTTTTTCCCAGCACAATCAGTCCCGCGGCTTTGTGGCGTTTGGCCATTTCACTATCCTGCGTCGGCACATAGTTGCGACAGGATTTGCTGCCTTTGTTCATGGGAACGCCCGCTATGGCCGAGACCAGATCCTTGCACAAAAAAGGCACGCCTGAAAACGGGCCGGTAGGAATTGGGCCTTTGGCGGCGGTGCGCGCCAAATTATCCATGCGGTAAATGACCGCGTTGATTTTGGGATTGATTCTGTCGATACGTATGATTGCTTCCTCGCACAACTCCAGGGGAGAGACTTCTTTTTTTTGTACCAGTTGGGCCAGGCCCAGGCCGTCGTATTTTTCATATTCGCTAAATCCTGACATGCTGCACCTCCTTAGGAATTTCAGACTTGTATGTCAATGAAATATAGACTAAAAATACGAGATTTAGTATCGATATTTGTCGTCGGGCATGAATCATGTTTATTACGGATTGAAGTCCTGCATATTCATCGATGTTGATCATTTGTTTAATAGAGGAAGTATGATTTACAATCAATTTTACACTTGATACCGAAATAACTTCGTTCTTGTGCGGATGAGTCTTCGTCCCTCTGGCATACGCCGGACTATCGCCCCTGAAGGGGGCATCAAAGGTAAAAAAATATATTTACCCGCCAAGGTAGGCTTCCTTCACCCGAGGATCGCCCATCAGCTCTTTGCCGTTGCCCGCAAGAACGATGCTGCCTGTTTCCAGAACATAGCCGCGGGAGGCGATATGCAAAGACATATTAGCATTTTGCTCGACCAAAAGAATGGTTTTTCCGGCTTGATTTATTTCTACAAGAATCAGAAAAATATCGCGCACCAAAACAGGAGATAAACCCATCGAAGGTTCATCTAATAAGAGCAATTTTGCGTCGCTCATCAGCGCGCGGCCTACAGCCAGCATCTGTTGCTCTCCACCCGAAAGCATGCCGCCCAACTGACGCTTTCGTTCGGCAAGCCTCGGAAATAGAGCAAAAACGCGTTCATAATCGCGGGCAATTTTGTTTTTGTCCTTTCTCTGCCATGTCGCTAATTTCAAGTTTTCCAGCACGGTCAGATTGCCGAATATGCCACGGCCTTCTGGCACTTGAGCAATTCCCCTGGCTACAATTGTATCGGGGGCAATCTGCTTCAAATCATCGCCCTTATAGCTGATGCTTCCCTTGTACGGAATAATGCCCGATATGGCTCTGAGAATGGAAGATTTTCCCGCCCCGTTTGCCCCGATGAGTGTAACGACCTCACCCTGGTAAACATCAAAGGAAACGCCCTTAACGGCATTGATGTTGCCATATGTGACATTCAGGTTGCAGACAGAAAGAAGCAAATTACTCCGCATTATTTCACCATTTCTTCACCCAGATAGGCTTCCAATACTTTTGAATTATTTTGAATTTGCACGGGCAGGCCTTCTGCAATTGTTGCGCCGAAATCGAGAACCACCAGTCTCTCACAAATGCCCATCACCAGCCGCATCTGGTGTTCGATAAGTATAATCGTTACCCGGAAAGTTTTTCTGATCCAACCGATAAATTCCATGAGCTGTTTAATCTCGTTGGGATTCATGCCCGCGGCTGGTTCATCGAGCAGTAGTAGTTGGGGGTCTGTTGCCAGTGCCCGCGCGATTTCCAGCCTGCGTTGCAAACCGTAAGACAGGTTTTTGGATCGTTCATTGGCCGCGTCATCCAGCTCAAAAACCGATAATAGTTCCATCGCGTGATCAGTGATTCTTTTTTCTTCAGCATTGTAACGCCCCATGTGCAGAAGCGCTTCCATTGGACTATAAATTGCCTGTCCGTAGCGAGCTATGCGCACATTGTCCAATACGGTCAGCTCTTTAAACAGGCGGATATTCTGGAAGGTGCGGGCGATACCCAGTTTGGTGATCTGGTGCGGAGTCCTGCCGACAAGTTCATTTCCGGAAAAGCAGATACTGCCCTCCGTGGCACGATAGACACCGGTAATCAAATTAAATACGGTAGTTTTTCCCGCGCCGTTGGGCCCGATAATGCCGACTAGCTCGTTGGACGCGAGTGTAAAATTGAAATCGTCAACAGCGCATAATCCCTCAAAACGGTGGGTAAGATTTTTAATTTCCAGCAGAGGCATCGCCGGTCTCCTTTTTCTTTTGTCTCCACAACTTGGACGCAAATAAATCACGCAGAGGAATAAACAAGCGCGCTTCCCGCAGTCCCATGATACCGCGGGGGCGGTAAATCATCAAAAGGACAAGCATCAGCGGCATCAGAACCATTCGCCAGATGCCCAGCGGACGCAATATCTCCAGGATAATAGTGTAAATAACAGCGCCGATAATGGAACCGGCAATGGAAGCGATGCCGCCCAGATAAACCATGATTAAAATATCGGTGGATTTAAGAATGTCGAACATTCGCGGATTTATATATTGCAGAGTATGAGCGAATAAACCTCCGGCAATCCCGGCGAAGAAGGAGGAAACGACAAAAGCGATGATCTTCACCTGGCGGGTGTTTACGCTCATCAGGTCGCTGGCGATTTCGTCTTCGCGAATAGAAAGAACTCCTCTTCCGAAGTTCGAATAAACAAGATTGCGGATAATCCACAGCGATAGAACCGTCCAGAAAAAAACCCAGGGCAGGGTGGTGAGCTTCTCCATGCCTAGAAAACCGCGCGGTCCGCCAATCGCATCGATATTTTCGATGCCGGATTTGACAATCATGCCGAACGCCAGAGTGACAATAGCCAGATAATCGCCGCGTGTTTTAAAAGAGGGTACGGCCACCACAAGTCCTACCAGCGCCGCGCCCAGTCCGCCGGCTAAAACCGCGATAGGGAAAAGAAAGGTGATTGCTGAAGATGGAAAAATATTTACGGTTAAAATCGAAGCGATGTAAGCCCCAATTGCCATGAAACCGGCATGGCCGATGGAAAACTCGCCCATGTAGCCGTTAATCAGATTAAGGCTGACCGTGAGAATGATGTTGATTCCCACGTAAATTAAGATCAGCTGTAAATATAAATCAAGGATATCAAAAGTTGATGCCGCGATAGAAAAAAGCAAACCGGCGATGAGGAAAATCGGCCAGAAAAATCTATAGGCTATTACGGCGTGCCATTTATTGAGTAGAGTTTGATAGGCGGTTTTTAGTTTCGGCACGATTACACCTTTTGCGGATTAGGTTTGCCGAGGATTCCGTAAGGCCGGAAAATCAGCAAAATAAGGAGCAAAGTAAAGGCGACAAAATCACGGTAAGTGGAGGGTAAAAATGCCGCGACCATAATTTCCACCGAGCCAAGGATAAATCCGCCAATCATGGCGCCGCGGATATTGCCGATGCCGCCGACGACAGCCGAGATAAAAGCTTTCCAGCCGACCATAATGCCCATGTAGGGATCGATCACCGGGTAGGCAAGCCCATATATCATTCCTGCCGCGCCGCCCAAGCCCGTTCCAATGGCGAACGTCAGAGAGATAATTTTGTTCACAGGCACACCCATCAAGGGGACAACTGTTTTATCCCAGGAAATGGCGCGCATCGCCATGCCTGCTTTTGTCCGTTGAACGATAAAATCCAAAACCAGCATCAGCAACAGCGATAAAGCGATGATTATTATTTGCAGAGAGGAAATAGAAACATTGCCTATTGTCCAGGTTTGATCGGCAATCAGTGCGGGAATATGCTGGGGATAGGGGTTGAGGGCCAGAGTAAAGTTTTCCAGAAAAAGCCCGACACCCAGGGCGGTGATTATGGCCGACACGCGCGGAGCGGTGCGCAAGGGTTTGTAGGCCAGACGCTCGATGACAACACCCAAAAAGGCAACTCCCAGCATGGATAGAAGAAGCGTCGGTACAAAAGATAATTTAAGATAAACGGCAATAAGAAAGCAAAAGAAAGCGCCAACCATAAATAAATCGCCGTGAGCGAAGTTAATCATGGTCAAAATGCCATAGACCATGGTGTAGCCCAGGGCAATCAAGGCATAAATACTTCCCAGTTGCAGGGCGTTGAGGATTTGCTGAAAAATATAAACCATATAGCCCGGTTAAAAATCGGAAGATTTTACAGACCTCCCCGCAGATTTATGCGAGGAAGTCTGCATAGCGAGTGTGCGAAATCATGGTTTGGCATCGGCATACCAGATAAATTTTCCATCTTTTATCTTCAGAATGACGGCGCTCTTGATCGGATCGCCGGAACCTTCTTTAAACTGCATCGTTCCGGTCACGCCTTCGTATTTTGGGATTTTAGCCAGAGCGTCACGCACGGCCTGGCGATCATTTTTGCCCGCGCTTTTCAAGGCCTGCCAGAGCAGACCGAAGGAATCATAAGTCAGGGCAGCAACATCATCGGGGGTGCTGCCATATTTGGCTTTGTAATTTTTGATAAATTTTTTCGTGACATCGGTTGCGGCGTCGGCCGCATAGTGTGTGCTGAAATAGTAGCCATCGCAATCTTTGCCGCATAGTTTTAACAACTCTTCACTGCCCCAGGAATCACTGCCGATAAAAGGCACCCTGATACCCAAACGCTTGGCCTGCTGGATTTGCAGCGGCACTTCACTGTAATAGTTGGGGAGAAATATTATCTGCGGCGCGGCTCTCTTGATTTTTGTTAATTGTGAAGAAAAGTCTTTATCATTGGTGGTGTAAGTTTCAAAAGCAACTACTTTGCCGCCATTTTGCTCATAGACTTCTTTAAAAATTTCAGCAAT
Source organism: Smithellaceae bacterium (assembly GCA_050008655.1). GTDB lineage: Bacteria > Desulfobacterota > Syntrophia > Syntrophales > Smithellaceae > UBA4810. The sequence goes on along the minus strand of JBEKMF010000094.1, from coordinate 4,059 downwards.
GCCTTTATTGTATTCCGAAGCAACATCGTAGAGCACAGCTGCTTTTTTTAATTTAAGATTGTCCAGAGTGAACTTGGCTAAAACACGTCCCTGAAAGGGATCAATGAAACAGGAACGAAAGACATATTTTTTTGGAGCACTGGTTTTGGAATCCAGCGTAGCTTTTGGTGCTGTTGACCAGGGTGTAATGAGGACAACTTTGCTTGATTCGGCAATTTCCGCAGCGGGCAAGGTATAACGGCTGGCATTAGGCCCCACTATTGCTACTACATTTTTCTGTGTAATCAGCTTTTGCGCCGATGATGCAGATTGATCCGCTTTACCGGCATTATCTTCAATGATTAAATCAACTTTATATTTTTTTTCTCCAAGCTGGATGCCTTCGACTTTATTGATTTCGGCAACAGCCATTTCCGCCGCGTTTTTACAGGAAGCGCCGACTGCCGGGATGTCGCCGGTCAATTCCGCAATAAGGCCTATTTTAATTTTAGACGGATCATTACTGCCACAGCCTAAAATTAGAAAAGCAAAAAATGATAATACCGTAAAAAGGACATATGATTTTTTCATAAAGATATCTCCTGCTTTTTTATACAATTTTTATATCGGTGGTTATAAGACATGGTCAGGTCGATGTCAACGAAATTGTATTGATCGGGGGGAATGCAGGATTAATGAGAGCAATTTTCCAATAACGGGGGAAATAATTAATCCCGCGACTTGAAATCCACGGTTCCGACCGGGGAAGAAAAAGTGGTGACCCGCGGGAGGTCGTGTTGTTTTAGTGAGCCTTCGGCTCCTGTAACCTAAAGGTCATCTGCGACGGGAGGAGTCTCCACTTGTGTTTGCAATAATTTAAGATTATATTGAACCGCAAATGTTTTGGAGGAGCACAATGGAATCAAAGAAGGCGCTTCGTATTTTTAATGGTGCCACGGCGATTATTACCGGCGGCGCATCGGGTATTGGCTGCGCCCTGGCCGAAGAACTGGCCGGACGTGGCTGTGAAGTGGTGTTGGCTGATCTGCAAATAGAAAAGGCGCAAGCTGTTGCCGAAAATATTAAATTTTCCGGCGGCAAAGCAAAAGCTCTAAAAGTAGATGTGACTGATTTTCCCGCTATGGATAGGTTGGTTCGGGAAACATTGGAAAGTAGTGGAAGGCTGGATTATATGTTCAACAACGCGGGAATAGCAATCGCCTGTACCGCCGACCATTACACGATTTCCGACTGGAACAAAATTATCGATATCAATCTTCGCGGCGTTGTCAACGGAATTCAGGCCTCCTACAAAGTCATGATTGAACAGGGTTTCGGACACATAGTCAATACTGCTTCCATGGCGGGACTTATGCCTAACCCGCTGGGCGTAGCTTATGCGGCAACCAAGCATGCCGTGGTAGGACTTTCCAAATCACTGCGCACAGAAGCGGCGCGGATGGGAATACGCGTCAGTGTGCTGTGTCCCGGTGTTATTCGTACGCCTATTTTGCAGGGAGGGAAGTACGGCAAAATATCGATGGACATTCCCGACGAAAAACTGCGTGCTATGTGGGAAGAATTCAAGCCCATGTCTCCGGATATATTCGCTCAAAAGGTGGTAGATGCTATTGCAAAAAATAAAGCGATAATTATTGAACCTGGGCAATGGAAGTTGGTCTGGTGGCTGGATCGTTTATCTCCTTCTTTGGTTATGGCCATCGCTCAAAATAAATTTAAAAAAATTAAGAAAGAATTCAATTTATTATAGTCACGGTTATTTATAATTTGGTTTTTTCGTCTAATATTTTTTCTACATATCGGGCAATGAGTGGAGAGGCTGTAAGCCCGGTGATTCGATGCCAACCGGATTATTAAATCAGGGGGCACCTTCCGGAAGGGCAGAGTAGTAAAAAATCTTGAGCGCAAGCGCCGGTCATGATATTAAGCGGCAGCAATTAACGAAAGGCACAACCTGATTTGAAGATTGCCAGTTATAATGTAAATTCCATCCGCTCCCGTCTACACATTGTTTTACCCTGGCTGCAAAAAAACAATCCCGATTATTTTTGCATGCAGGAGACAAAAGTCAGCGATGCCGAATTTCCCGTGGCCGAATTGGAAGCGTTGGGTTATCATATAATTTTCAAAGGTAATAAACAGTATAGCGGTGTGGCCATTGCCTCGAAGCAAAAACCGCAAAAAGTAGTATTTGGCTTTGATAGCGAGCCTGCCGATCCCGACCGTTTAATTGTCGCGACCTATACTGACCTGACGGTAATAAACACCTATGTTCCGCAAGGGCAGGAAAGAGAAAGCCCGCAGTTCACTTACAAACTGGCGTGGTTTGGACGTTTGAAAAAATATCTGGAGAAGCATTTTCAGCCGCAGAATGTCATAATCTGGTGCGGCGATCTTAACGTCGCGCCGGAAGATATAGATGTGCACAATCCAAAAAAAATATTAGGGCACGTTTGTTTTAATCCGGAAGTGTGGAAGGCTTATAACGAAGTTAAGGCATGGGGTTTCGTTGACATTTTCCGTAAGCATAATCCGGGTGTTGCCGGTCAGTATACCTTTTTTGATTATCGAGTAAAAGATTCTGTAAACCGCAAACTGGGCTGGCGAGTTGATCACATTCTGGCGACAAAATCACTCGCTATGAAGTCCAAAAGCTGCACCATCGATTTAGCCTCAAGATTAGCGGAGAAACCATCGGATCACGTAATTCTTTTTGCCGAGTGGAAAGGATAAAGCCAATGAAAGGAGGAGATGTCAGAAACACGAATCAAGACATTGCCGTTCGATTCAGGAAAGTCGCAACGCTGCTCGATGAGGCAGAAGATGTCGCCGGCCTTTTCGAAACTCTATTTGCCGGAATAGAAAAAGAATTTGAGGTTCCTTTTGTTTGGCTTACTTTAATGGATACGGAGAGTGCCGCGCCGCTTATTGCCGCAATAGAATCTTCTCCCGTCTTGCGAGACAGGATGAGCATTGCGACAGAGGAGTACTTTCGTTCGATTATCCCCGGGAGACGACCGGTCCTGATTAATGAAAACTTACAGCCCTTCTATAAGTTGCTGCCTCCGAATAACAAATATTTCATCAGATCACTGGCAGTGGTTCCCTTCGAATTCAAAAAAGAGATAGTGGGAAGTTGGAATAATGGCGATGCTTATGCCGGCCGATTCTCACCTGATATGGGGAGCGAATTGTTGCAGATACTTTCGGGATCGTTATCACGACGTTTATCGAAGCTTGTTGCTGATAGCTTATGAATATGAATAGGCGCGCGGCTGTGGGAACAAAGAGACAAAAAGAGAGAAAAGTGAATACGGTAATTTCCGAATACAAAAACAAACTCCAAAAAGCGCAGGATGCTGTCCGGGTTGTAAAGTCCGGGGACTGGGTGCGTTATGGCTATTCTTTTTCCAAACCGACCGCCCTGGATATGGAACTGGCAAAACGTAAGCATGAACTATTCGAGGTTAATATAAATTGCTCCACATGCATGCGGAAATTTTACACCGTGGAGGCGGATCCAACAACAACACATTTTCGTTACAACTCGGGACATATGACGGCGCCGGAACGTCGCCTGCACGATGACGGCATTTGTTATTACATTCCCTCTCACTTCGGCCAGGGCGCATCCTGGTTTGAGAAGGGATACAGCACGGTGGATGTGGCCATGCTCAGCGTTTGCCCCATGGATAAACATGGTTTCTTTAACTTCGGGCCGAACAATACTTTTCTGAAAGCCCTGTGCGGTGTCGCGCGAAAAGTTATCGTCGAAATCAATCCCTCTATGCCGAAAGCCTTGGGAGGATTTGACGAAGCTATCCATATTTCCGAAGTGGATATGATCGTTGAGGATCCACGAGCGGATAATCCCCTGGAGGATATCAAACCACTCCGCCTGACACCCGAAGACAAGAAGATTGCCGCATTAATTATGGAGGAGATACAGGATGGCGCCTGTCTTCAGCTGGGAATCGGCGGTTTGCCTCAGGCCGTTGGCGAGATGATCGTCCAATCGGATCTGAAAGATTTGGGCATACATACGGAAATGATGAATGA
>JBEKMF010000093.1:0-9405 GCA_050008655.1 Smithellaceae bacterium | reverse complement strand
ATTTTTATAAGGGTGGTATTAAATAAAACACAATTTAAGAAGGAGGATTTAAGATGAAACGTTTAGTATTGTTTGTTGTTGCATTGGTTTTCGCATTTTGCACCACCGTTATGGCAGCTGATCAACCTATGCCTGCCGGAACAGCCGCACCCGCGAAAAAAGAAATGAAAGCCAAAAAGATGAAGAAAGAAAAGAAAGCAGCAAAGAAGGCCGCTCGGATAAAGAAAGAGGAAAACGTTCCTGCAACTGCTCCAGGTTCTCCAGAGGCAAAATAAGTTTACTAAAAACTTTATTTATCCGCAAGAAGGGACAGGCAAAAACCTGTCCCTTCTTTTTTTGTCTGAATGGTTTGTTTTTTCCCTTTCTGCTATATTTACACATATTATGTTCGACAAAATAATTGCTTACAATAAATAATGAATAACCTCTCGGTAGAATCAGGGGCGTTGATAAGCAGATGTTTTCAGCAAGCAGTTCTTCCTGAAACAAAGCATAAAGTAATTTTGACGAGTATGCTTTGTTTCAATCGGTAATTAATATTTAATTGACATACAAGACCGACAATTTTATAGTTTACGTAATAAACATCATCTTATCAAAAAAATAGGCCAAAGAAATTGGGCCAAAAGGCCGGACAAAAAAAATTGGAGGAAAGATGACTTCAAAACTTTTAAGTAACTACGATGTTATTGTTGTCGGCTGCGGGATAGCCGGTTCAGCTGTCGGAGCCCTACTATCAAAGATGGATCGTAAGAAGGTTCTCATCCTCGAGGCTTCATCGCAGATTGGCGGAAGAGCCACATCATTCCGCGGGGAGGCTATTACAGATGCCGATAAGTTTCGCAAGACACTCGTGCAATCCGCTCATTCCTGGGTCAGTGATAAGACGGAGCCGAACCTTGAGACCCTGATAAAAAAGAAAATGCTGGATGGATATGTTCTTGAAGCAGGCGGACGTGGTGCTTGGTTTACCAACAGGGGGCGGGTGAGCCAGGCCCTGGCGGTGTTTAACAAGGCTTCGATTTTTTATCCGAATGAAGGCTTCGTCTGGTATGACCACGATTGGAAGCCTTATATCCTCGGTCGGAGGGACAAATACGGCTGGATGAGCGATGAAGATTACGCGGAGATGGTGAAGGTCCATAAACGCAAACTGCAACTGCATACAATAGCCGACGCGGAAAAATTCGACCATGTGACCTTGAAAGATTGGGTGGAAGGGATAACTCAAAATGAACTGGCGCAGGAATTCCACTATGCCATGGGAACTTTCCAGACAATCATTAATGACCCGGCGCTGAATTCTGCGGGAGAAAACCTGAAGGTATTTCTGCAAGTCCAAGAGACGAGGGTGCATATAACCAATGGTTCCTGGGCTTTCGCCGGGTCGCCCGGGCATCGTTTCATTACCGAGGGTTTTGCTACCGTGGTCAAAGACGCGGAAGGAGATGTTGTTACCAATGCCGCAGTTAAAGAGGTTATCATTCGAAATGGAAAAGTAATTGGTGTTGTAACTGAAATCGACGGCAAAACCATGGAAATAAAATCCCCGACAGTAATCTGCACTCTTCCTCCCAAGGTTTTGCTGAAACTCATTCCGGAGAATTTATTGCCGCCGGATTTCGTCAGATTAACTAGAAAGATAATTCATACTTCCATGGTCGCCGCCCAGATCGGCATGACCAAACCTCTGCATGAATTTTGCGAGCTAAAGGTTGATCCCCGGTCTTTCTATCATACCTCCATGTTGATTCCCGAGAGCGAAGGGATGTTCAGGGGCAATGTGCCGCTGGACATCGTGGCAATGTCGGCTATTGCGCCGACAAGCGCGCCGGAAGGTAAGCACCTGATGGGTATGGCGAGCAGTATCCTGGATAGCGAAGCCCACGATAAAAAGAAGGTTAATATGGTGATTGACCGGATGCTGAAGTTTCTGGATAGCGCCTTTCGGGGCTGGCGAAAATCGCTGGAATGGATGCTGTTTACTGTTGGAGATACCTGTATCCTTTGGAGGCACCCGGAAGACGAATGGGTGGACGTCAAATGCCCCACTATTGAGGGATTGTATTTTGCCGGTGATACTTACGGGAAGCGCATCAACGAAGGCGGCATCGAGGGAGCTGCCCACTCTGCATTTATTTGCGCCGGTGCCGTAACCGGCAAGGACTATCTGCAACTCTTGCCGCCGGTTTTCCGCTAAGCGCCAGGGGAATAAAAAAAAGAGTCGTCCTGCGTTATGACGGTCGCAGGGAATACCATACCAGCGGCTATACCATGGCTAATGTTGATGAGCTTATCGACAAAACGCGTCAGGCGGTCATGGCGAATTTCGATCCCGAAGAATAGTTATTAACTTCTTCCCGTAACAAAACGTCCGATGATTTTGGTAAACATACTTTCTTGCAAATGGTAATAAATAAAATTCACGCTTGACGACAAACATTGACAACATACGCACATTTTGTGCTTAATGTTTTAATGTAAAAATTATTGACAAATGCCTGGAATGATATTAGTTAATTACACTTTTTTGTGAAGGTCTAAATTCCTTTACTTGCAGTGCTCACCGTTCCATTTGCGCTGGATCTTTCAGTTGGTCATATAGGAAAGATAATAAGCGCACCGGTTAAACTTGCTCATTACCAAAGAAAATAAAGTAAAATCCCTGGGTAAAATATAGAGGGGATGAAAATAAGGGAAAAAGGAGGGAGGATTTATGGACGGGAAAATCAGGATGATAGGCCGGATTCTGGCAGCCTGCGCACTTGGTTTGTTTCTGGTGCAGGGCGCGCTGGCGGCGCCGGCCCAGAATGAAAGCAGGGCAGCCGAAAGAAAATTACAAATGGAACTCAAAGCCTTGCATCAACAGGAGAGGGCGGCGAAATCCCCCGAAGAACGCAGTGCCATTCGGGCGCAGATGAAAGAAAAGAGGCATCAGGCGCTGGAGGCGAAGAAGTCTCGGGGCCCAGCCAGACAGGAGGTGAAATAAGATGAAGACCATAAAACTTTTTATCATCACAATCTGTGTGGGGATGCTCTGCGCTTATAGCAGCAGCGTGTCAGCCTGGACTGTTGACGCCAGTGGCGGCAATGGTGCGACCGGCGGCCAGGGCGGCTATTTCTTCGCCGATTCCGATGGCGCGATCAAAGTGCTGAAATCCGGCGCAGCCGACACCGGCTTTACGATGCCCGACAAGAGCAGTTACAATCTGGGCACCAACGGGTATACGGTCTCGGGAAAAGAGGAGATACTTCTGGATACCGCCGTTCCGGCACATTACGCGGGTCTCTATGTGATTGGAGGTGGAAGCGATAGAAACCTCTACAAGGCCGACGGAACGGGCACTGCAGGCAACCCCAATTTGGCCTACACGGTTTCCGGTCTCCGGGTGCCGGCCGGCGCGACGCTGACGATCAATGCGGATAACGGGTTTTATAGTAGTCAAGCTGGCGTATCCCTTGACTTTGCCCATGATGTAATTATTAACGGCAAGCTCAAGACAGGCGAAGGTTACAATTACATCTATTTTTGGAATGCATCATCGTATTCCAACAATATCGTGGTGACGGGTACCGTTACCACATCCGGTGCAAATGAAGGCTGGATCGAGTTTTTCGCGGGCAAAAATTTCTACAACAGCGGCACGATTGATGCTAGCGGCGGCGATAACGCGACAGGAAGCGGCTACAGCAGCGAGGGTATAGAAATCTATGCCGATACGGGTAGCGTTTACTCCAAGGGCACTTTCAGGGCCAACGGCGGCAAAGGCCACAACGGTTCCGGCGGCAGTGCTTCTTCTATCTATCTTGTTGGCGGAGAGGAAGAAGGCACCGACGTCGATCCCGTTAATGGTGGTAGTGTTATCGTCAGAGGTACTATTGAGGCTAAGGGCGGCAATGGCGGCGGCACGGCCGGCGGCAACGGCGGCTCCGGCGGGTGGTCGGGCTTCTATGCCTACGGCGGCGACATGATCGTTCATGCCTCCTTCAATATCAGCGGGGGCAACGCGGCGGGCTTAGGTAACACTGGCGGAGCACCGTCCGGCGCCACTTTTTTCATCACCGGCGAGAACTATCGCCGCGTGGGCGTCTGCCAGATATCGGGTAGTTTTGATGTGGCTGGCGGCCAGGGCGCGACCGGCGGCCAGGGCGGCTATGTCGAAGTCGACTCCTGGGCTTATAATTATGACACCGACAACCCCATAAACTATCTGGGGCAGGCTCCCGACGTGGAACTCTTCGGGCTTTCCCATATCAACGTCAGTGGCGGCGACGGGAAGACTCAGGGCGGCAACGCCGGGTACTACGAGTTGTACACCTACGCGTCTCCAAATTATTTGTACTTTGAAAGCATGCCTGCCTATCCGATTATTTCTGAGGCTAACGTCGAGGCTAAAGGCGGCAATGCTACAGCCTCCGGCGCTACTGGTGGCCTGGGCGGCTATGTCGAGCTGGCTACCGATTATTATGGTGATAATACCACGACGGATACAACGGTTACGCAGAGCGGCACAATCGATGTGAGCGGCGGTAATGCTACAGCTTCAGGCGGTACCGGCGGTAATGCTTATGATATCTTCCTGGGGAGCGGCAATAATGGAGACTGCTGGAATGTGACGACGACGGGCAAGCTGATAGCCAATGGCGGCAAGGGTGGCACGACCGGCGGCAATGGCGGTTACATCAATCTCTATTCCAATGACATCTCTACGGTCTACAAGCTGGCCAACCTGAGTGTGACGGGTGGCAAGGGCGGTACAACAGCCGGCAGCACCGGTTCAGCATATGTTGACGGCGTACAAGTGCTTCCTTAAGAGTTGTACTTATTAAATAACAAGAAAGGCCGCCAGGGCAAATGCTTGGCGGCCTTTCTTATCCGGTGGGCCGGTTGTATCTATGTGCCAGAAGATTACCGGATATGTTTTTCATTGAACAGTTCTTTCCGTAATCATCGGAACTGATGAATGACCACTACTAAACAGTTGTAGGTGAAGACAACGATGCCAGCGGCTATACCATAGCTAACGTTGATGAGCTTATCGACAAAACGCGTCAGGCGGTCATAGCGAATTTCGATCCCGAGTACGCACCCTGATAACCTAAAGGTCACACGAGGGCACAAGCAGAGAAGGCAGAAGAAACAGGGTGCTGTCCCTAATATCGAATAAATTATTGAAATATAAAGAAATATGCCTTGACTTTGCGTAAAGAGCAGAGTATGTTCCCCGAATATCTTGTACCTTGCTATGGTCTTAAGTCAGTGCGGTACAATTGAAGTTGAGTTATGACAATTTGAAGTGCAAAGGCGGCCACCATGCTCTTTAGAGACTTGGGGGCTTTTTTATTTCTGTCATATTGGTAATTCGACTTTGGGTAAATTTTTGAGAAAGGAGGATACTAATTATGTCAGAAGGTAAAGTTAAATGGTTTAACGAGAGTAAAGGTTTTGGGTTTATCGAGAAGAGTGATGGCGGGGACATTTTCGTCCATTTCAGTGCCATTCAAGCGAGCGGCTTCAAGACCTTAACTGAGGGCCAGGCTGTAAGCTTCGATGTTGTTCAGGGCAATAAAGGTCCTGCAGCAGAAAACGTGAAAGCCTGCTAATTAAACCCCGGGTAAAGAAAGAGGCGCTCCATAACGATATTGTATTGTGGAGCGCCTCTTTACTTTCAACATATTCTGTAACGTTTGAAAGAAAGACAAAAACAGGAGATTAAAAATGGCAAAGTCCATGTACAACTTTGGCAAACAGGCGAAAGAAAAAGCAAGACAGCAGAAACAAATGGATAAGACTGCAAAGCGCATGATGGCTAAACAGCGGAAAGCTGATATAAAAACGCACGTTCCGAACGCAGGCTCAGATATAGCGGAACCGGAACCAGCGGAGGAGATTGCTAAAAACATAGCAGACCGTTGAAAAGCTTATCGACAAAACGCGTCAGGCGGTCACGGCGAATTTCAATCCTGAGTACGAGGGGAGGGCTGGCGTTACAAATTAAAAAAACAGGCCTTTGAGACGTCAGGGTTTTCGAGAGAATAGTCATTAACATGTTCCCGGAATCAATAGAATTACAAGCTTGCAGAAGAGGCAGGATTTCATTTAAAACTGATCATAATCTGCCCCATCATTTCTTGACATACAAAAAGCCTTTCCATATAATGCATATTCTATAAATGTGATATCTTATCAAAAGCGTGGCGTCTATTTGTACATGGAAGAAGGAATGTATATAGCGTTCTGGGTGTTATTTTGTTAGATTGCTAAAAGCTTAGCCAAGAGAAGAAGTTCTCAGCTTAGCAATGGAGGTCTTACTATGGCAATAGTCGTAGCAGTCACAAACATGAAGGGTGGTGTCGGCAAGACGACACTTACAGCCAATATAGGACACTGTTTGTCCTTTGTGTATGGCAAGAAAGTCCTTCTTGTGGACGTCGACCCTCAATTTAACCTTACTCAATATTGCATGAAAGAAGCTGCTTATGATAAAATATTGAAAGATAAAAACCAAGGAACAGTTTTTGATATACTTGTCCCAGATTCCATGTCGGTTCCCAAAGTTATTGGTAGTAAGTCAGTTCAGAAAGAACAAGTCTTTTCCCATGTTCTACGAGATAAGCTTGATCTGGTCCCTTCGTCAATGAAGCTTATAGATTTTATTGATCAACGAAAGAGCGGGAGCGAAAGGCTGCTCTCGAAATACATCGAAAAGCAAAAGGATAAATATAATTTTATTTTTATTGATTGTCCTCCGACGAGCACGATTCTTTCCCGGGCTGCGTATTTATCAAGCGATGCCTACATAATACCGATGGGGATGGATTATTTCAGCGTAATGGGAATACCATTGCTGCAAAAAGACATTAATGAATTTAGCGAAACGTATGGTGTGGATATTAAAGGCATTGGCATAATCCGGACGAGATATTTGGACTGGACTACAGTAGCGAAGAAACACAAAGAAATAGTTGAAAAGTTTTCGAATGCGCTGAAAATACCTTTGTTTAAGTCATCATTCACACAACGGCAAGATGTTCAAAACGCTCTTTCAAATAGACAATTCATTTTAGAGTACCAAAACAATTCAACTGCAGCGAATGACATTAAAGCAATTACAAAGGAATTCTTGGAAAGAGTTGAAAAATGGCAGGAGGGGAAAAAATGAAACTCGAAACAAAACTCCTTAATTTTTATTTAGGTTTGGAAGAAAGAGATCGGGTGCGATTCCGTTCGTTATTGGGGCCAACGGTGTTCCGTAAAATAGTTTCTCCGATGTCCATGGAGGAAGCCGTTCAATCTTTGCATGCCATAGATAGAGAAAATCCAAATATTTCATCAAATCGTGAAAACTATGACATCGCTATAATGCAACTTGTTCGTCATCTTGTAAAATCCGCTCCGTCAAATGTTGAACTTGCAAGGTCAATCGAGGGCGTTATCGATGAAACTGTGTCGCGGGCTGCAAAGCGATCAAAATATGAATTACAAGGAAAGCTTCTTGAAGCCTTAATGAAAGCTGATAGAAATAAATTACTCATGCTCCGCAATAAGATCATGAATACGAGAATGCTCGCGAGGACCACAGACAGTGAATCTAATCTTGAAAAGTGGTTTTCAATAATCCTGGGTGACGCAAGACGTGAAAGATAACCTAGCTCCAGAATATCAACGTCGGATTCGCGGTCTTTTCAAAGAGACGAACAAACTGTTCAAGGATATTTCATTTGGGGCACATAAGAATATAATTACCTCAACGGTGCCCTTCATGGTTCTTGAGAAATGGCGCGAAGATGGCCATTCCTCAGATATTCCTCTACTTGATGAAGCAGTTAAGAACGTAGTGCTGGCGACAGCCGCTCTTTTTTTTGGTTGGACGAAAACAAGTTGTTTGCATCTGCGTGTTGTCCTCGAGAATGTTTTTTCTGGAGTTTCATTATTGATGAGTCCTCGATCCTTATCAGCCTATAGTTCCAGAGGCGTTATTACATATAAACGATTTAAAGATTTGGTTGTCGATTACGAAAAAGCAAACACAACATTAACAAAGATCTGCCATAAATTTAACGTAAAGTCGGACGCCCTTAATTTATACAGCGATCTCAGTAACTGGTCGCACACATTGGGAAGCGAGTTTGTGTGCGATCTTTCTATCCTTGGCCATTCTAAGTTAAATAACGCAACTATTGGGAAAATGAAAACATACTTTCAGACACTCGTTAGAGTTTCTTCAATAGTTTATCTCTCTGCCATGCCAAACATGTTTGGGAATATTTCTCAATCCCACCAAAGGCTCTTCCTTGGCTATATTAGTAAAGAAGAACGAAAGCTTCTTCGTGAGATGACCGGACTTTAGACCGTTACACAAATCTCAACGATCCCTTCAATCATGGAGAAATCTTAATTAAATATTACTAAATAAGTTATCTAGATCCAAAAGTTGAAGTACTACTTGTGATTTTTAATCCTCATTTCAATTCAAAACTTAGATCTGTTGACTTGTAAATGAAGCAGGCCAATGTTTATTAAGAAAGGAGAAAATCATGATATTGCTGGAGTATGTAACAATTAAGAAGGTCGGAAGGGGAAAATGAACCATAAATTATTTAAGCTTTTAGCGAATATATACATCCCCTATTTAGGGACGGGAATTGTAGTTAAGAGTGTTTCTCTTGATTACAAAGAAGTATGCGTGCAGATGAAATTGAGGTGGTACAACCGCAATTATGTTGGAACTCATTTCGGCGGATCCTTATACGCGATGACAGACCCTTTCTTTATGCTGATGTTGATATCCATTTTAGGGGAGGAGTTTGTTGTTTGGGATAAATCGGCTCATATTGATTTTATCAAACCGGGTAAGGGGACTGTAACCGCAAAATTCTTGATTACGAAGGAACAAATCGCAGATATTATTCATAACACTTCGGATGGTCAAAAATATTTGCCTAAGTTTTCGGTTGATATCGAGAATGAGGCGGGAGAGAAAGTAGCACGGGTGGTAAAAACTATATATATAAAGAAAAAGAGTTCAAAATAAGAAATTCAAATCAGGCGGCAGTAGAGAATTTCGATCCCGAAGAATATTTATTAACTTCTTCCTGTAATGTTGCTTTTCTCATTTTCCCAATTCCTACAACATTTCAATCGGAAATAATCAAAAAAATGCTGAACTCTAACTCAACATGTGTTACAAGTATTGCAAGTAGGTCAATTCCTAATGATAAATAACATATAACATCATCATAACGCTCGTTATGCAAGATCAAAACACAACGGCAGATGCTACAGTCAATTCCGGATACCGGAAAAGAATATTTTCCTGGGCGTTTTATGATTGGGCTAATCACGGCTATATAACCACAACGGCAACCAGTTTTTTCCCCCCATATTTTATAGCTATCGCAACA
>JBEKMF010000092.1:0-9492 GCA_050008655.1 Smithellaceae bacterium | reverse complement strand
GCGTGGAGCGCCATAAATGTTACGCACGCCGGCAACAACTAGAGGTATGGCTCCCGAGGCCATAACCGCGTACTTGAAATTGATTTCATTGATTCTTACGTAGCGGCCGCGGAACTGTGGCTGTAAACAAAAGAACGGCGGCATGGAGCAATTATAAAACACAACCCTCTCCGCAAAACGATAAATATTATTACGGCTGAAGCAATTTAATAAATAACAAGATGCTAAACCCAATTTTTGTAACCATCGAATTTCGGAAGCAACAAGGCCGCGTGACCGGGCGGTAATTATGGCTAAACGATATCTTTTATTCGCTAAAGCAAAAGGCAACGCATCGTCTTCTAAATATTCATTAACGAGGCCGGTAAATTTCTCCAACACGCTGGAAGGATTATCTTTTCGGGAGTATCTTGTGTTTATGTAGGCATTTAAAAGTTTTTGGTAACATTGTAAAGCTTCCGGCTGTAACCAGGCGGCGAAACGCCACGCTCCAGCGGAGGAACCGACTAAATTAACAGCTTTGGAACGGCCTAACAACTCACCTTTCAAGAGAGTTAAATCAAAGCCGCTGGCAATTAACCATCTCGGCCCTACTGCCGCTCCATAATATGTCGAAACGGAATTTAAATCAAAACCGCCATCTTTGATAATTTTGTAAACGCGCCTACCAGCTTTAATTCTTATCCTATTCATATTTATTCGTGAAACTCCAATTCTGAAAGCAAAGCGCAGCGGAATTGGTAAGTTGAACAATCCCGCAAAGCGGAGGGTATAAAATACTCCAAAGCTTGCTTTGGGGTTTCATACCCATGATTTCTATCCCGGCAAAGGTCTTGACACAAAAATTATTGTCCTGTAAATTAAGACAATTATTGATTATTGGTAAATTGCTTATAGCACGTTTAAAAAATTACCTAAACCTCATTAAATGAAGCGGCTTTTATCAATAATTGGAAAAAATGCAAGATATTTATTCGTGAAACTCCAATTTCCATAACGCAGTGTAGGGAAATTGGCAAGTTGTAATGAGACCCAAGCTTCAGAAACAGAGCGCATAACCTAAAGGTCACGTCACCGCTGAAGCTTGCAGGTCGAACAATCCCGCGAAGCGGAGGGGACCCCGCAGATTGAATTGGGGGTTCCCGTGATTTTTTTAGGTGACAGGATACTTCATGGATATAAAAAATTCAATAAAACAAATCGCCCAAGACGCATTACTGGCGGCGCGAAATATTTCCCGTGCAACGTCGGCGGCGAAAAATAACGCCCTCTTACAAATGGCAGTTGAACTAGACCGCAATCGCGATTTTCTTCTGAAGGAAAACGCTAAAGATATTTCCAAGGCTAAGCAATCAGGCCTTCCTCCGGCCATGATTGACCGTCTCACTCTGGAAAAAGCTACACTTGAATCGATGGCGCAAGGATTAAGGGAAGTGGCCCAGCTACCCGATCCTGTGGGCAAGGTGACTTCTATGTGGCGCCGTCCTAACGGCCTTTTGGTGGGTAGGATACGTATTCCTCTGGGAGTTATCGGCATCATTTACGAATCACGCCCCAATGTTACGGTTGATGCCTCCGCCCTTTGTCTCAAATCAGGAAATGCGGTAATTTTGCGGGGCGGCTCCGAAGCGATTAATTCCAACTTGGCCATCGCTTCGATCCTGCAGCAAGTTCTGCGACGCAGTTCCCTGCCGGTAAATGCAATTCAAGTTATTCCGATGACCGACCGCGAAGCGGTCGCGGCAATGCTACAATTGGATGAATACATTGATTTGATAATTCCTCGCGGTGGAGAAGAATTGATTCGCGCCGTGGTTGCTCAATCTAAAATACCCGTAATCAAGCACTACAAGGGGGTCTGTCATATCTTTGTTGACGCGCAGGCCGACGAGGATATGGCCGTCAATATTTGTCTCAACGCTAAAGTTCAACGTCCGGGTGTTTGCAATGCCGTGGAAACTTTACTGGTACACAAAGATATTGCCCGTAAGTTTTTGCCCCAGGTAGCCTTTAAATTGCAGAAAGCCGGCGTTGTCTTGAGGGGATGCGAAAGAACCAGATCAATCTTAAAAAATATTGAGGCCGCAACTGAAGATGACTGGTTTGCCGAATATCTCGATTTGATTCTGGCTGTGAGGGTCGTGGATAATATTGATGAAGCCATAGCTCACATCGAAAAATACGGTTCTTTACATACGGAATCAATAATAACGAACGACTATAACAATTCTCAGCGCTTTTTAAACGAGGTCAATTCTTCGACCGTGCTGGTCAATGCTTCCACGCGGTTCAGTGACGGCTTTGAATTGGGATTAGGCGCGGAAATCGGCATCTCCACGACAAAGCTTCATGCCTTCGGGCCAATGGGGCTGGAAGAATTAACAACAACAAAATTTATAATTTACGGTAACGGACAGGTGCGAACATGAAATGGGGACTTTTGGGAGGAACATTTGATCCGATTCATTTCGGACATTTAAGGGGCGCGGAAGAAATGCTGGAAATCTTTAATTTAAACCGCATCATTTTTATCCCGTCATCGCGGCCTCCGCATAAGTTGGAAGCCGAAATCACATCTTTTTACCATCGCGAGCAAATGATTCGTTTGGCCATTGAAGGCAACGTTAATTTCTCTTTTTCCGACGTGGAAAATTTACGTGCCGGCAAATCTTATTCCGTGGAAACAGTGGAATATATTCTCAACAAATACATGGAGGATTTGGAACTCTATTTCATCGTCGGGCAGGATGCTTTTCAGGCGATTACGACATGGAAAGATTGGGAAAAACTTCTGCTGCTGTGCAACTTTGCCGTGATGACGCGTCCCAGATATGAAAATATGAAATTGGACGGTATCCTGCCGAAAGACTTTGCCGCACGATTTACTTACGCTGAAAAAATTGACGGATTTAAAGGTCCGACCGGTCACACCATATATTTCCGTCATGTGAGCTTTTTGGACATTTCTTCATCCCGAATGAAAGAGATGATCAAAGCAAATAAATCCGTAAGATATCTTACGCCGGATAAAGTCCGTCAATACATTGTCAAAAATTCTCTCTATAAAGAATCGTGAGGAAATAATTTGCCGCGCCTAAGGTTCTATTTTTTTTAATACGCAAGGTTGTAAAATATCTCCAACAGATGGTAAAAATAAAAAGGGAGAAAATATTATGGCAAAAATATTTAAACCGCTTTTCATTTTTAATTTAGTAATAGTACTTTTTGTTTTTTGCAGTACCCCGACCATGGCGGAAAACGCGGTGCCCGTTGAAAATCCGTCAGCCATCAAGTTGGGCCTGACTTATTTTTATTTTGATTATAAAGAAGATTTGGTCATGCCCGCCAAAAGTACGGAATACGGATGGTTGCCGGGCGTATTTTTGGATTATACTTTTAAAAAGAAATCCTCAATATATGCAAAAATATTTTTAAGCTATGCGGCTGCTGATATAACCTATGATGGAGCAAGTCAGCCGTCCGGTACGCCGTTAAAATTTACGAATGAATCCGCTAGGATGTTCAAATTTGAAGCAAATATTGGCTACGCCATACCCCTAGCTAAAAACTTCCTGTTAATTCCTTATCTGGGCTACGGTTACCAGTACTGGTGGCGAGGTGATCCTAATTACCTTGCAGAGTTCAACACTTTCACTTATGAAGAAGATTATCGATGGCACTATATTCCCGTGGGAATCAAAGCCGATTACAATATAACTGAAAAATTAAATATGGCCGCTTCCGTCACAGCGAATTTCATGGTTTACGGCACAGCGACCGCTTATTTTTCAAAAATACCTTTCGGCTATCCCGACATGGGTTTCACTTTAGGCAACCGAATCGGCTTCTACGCGGAAATTCCTGTGACTTATAAATTCACAAATGACATTGGAATTTCAGTAACACCCTGGTACGAATACCGTTCATTTGGAGCAAGTGATGTAAACATATATGGCTTTTATGAGCCGTCGAGCACAGCCAATGAGTATGGCGTTAATGTAGGAGTTCTGCTTTCATTTTAGGCTATTACAGCTTTCTTGTATGACAAGTAATTTACCGGATAGGCGGTATGACTGCCGAATGAATTAAGTAATAAGCTACAAAAGAAGACCACGGAGTAAATCCCATGGCCTTTTTCATATACCGTTGAATTTTTAAGCCATTTCTCACCCCAGTGGAATACAACAATTATCATCTTCTAAAATGCTCAGACTCTCAGCGATCCTTTGCAGCTTTTCCTGAAAAATTGCCAAGAAACTCTACCCTTCCCGTCTCATCTGTCACCACCTGCTGATAATTTCCCCACCAGACATTTTATGTGCTTTTTACAATTATTTTTTCTTATGTTGACGGGGGTTTTTATTTTGGTATAATATTCATAATAAAAGATTAAGTTTTTAAGGTAAGCCCTTGTAGGAAAATTTATCTATGACCTAAGCTATAAACACTAGGACATCTCCAAGCTGCCGGAGCTGCGGCAAACCATCTCAATCTCAAAGGCTACCTTTAATAACTATTATTCAGAACATGTTTTTTTACCTTTGGCAGATGTATCACGCTATTGAAGTAGGAAGGAACAACAAATTATGCCAAAAAAAATACTGATTGCCGATGATGATCAAGATGCTGTGTCATTTCTTGCTTCTATACTGAAGGCTAACAACTATGAGGTTATTATAGCTTTTGATGGAATGCAGACCATAGCAGCGGCCCATAAAGAAAAACCCGATTTAATTCTTTTAGATATCATGATGCCCGTACGTAGTGGCATACATATTTTTGAGAATTTAAAAATATCGGCTTCGACCGCCATAACCCCCGTAATTTTTATTACCGGTATCGCTAAATCCGAGATCAGACAGAAAGCACTGGAGATGGGTGCGGCAGACTATATTACAAAACCGTTCGACACTGAATATCTGCTAAGTAAAATAAGAAAAGCCCTGGGCGAGGAAAATCACGTGTAGTTTCATGGACACCTAATTATTTTCCGCCATATTTCTCCCTTGTTTCTAAGCTACTACTTGTTACCATTGGTTTTTAGCAATCCAAAATAATATCTCCGTGGCTGACGCCGCCACGGAGATATTGGAAACACACACATATTTTGTAACGCTTATATTTTAATAAGCGCAAAAATAATTAATAACTCAATTGCACTTTTCTATTTTTGTAAATTTTCAATAACCGTCGCTACGCCCAAACCGCCGCCGCAGCAGGAACTGAAAACACCGTACTTACCGCCCTTGCGGATGAGTTCTTTCATGGTGAAGATGCAAATGCGGGCTCCCGAGGCGCCGTTAGGATGTCCAAAGGCAATGGCCCCGCCGTTGGGATTCCATTTGTCCATATTCACTTTCTCACCGGTCTGTTTTTCGAGTTCTTTGATAACCGCCAAATTCTGCACGGCAAATGCTTCGTTGCATTCCATAACGTCCATAGCGGAAAGCTTCAAACCCGCCCGCTTCATGGCCAGAGGAACAGCATAAGCAGGGGCAATTCCCATGATTTTGGGATCGACACCGTAATCGCCACCGGCAAGCCATTTCGCCATCGGTTTATAGCCCAGTGTTTTGGCTTTTTCCATGGTCATCATCAAAACAAAGGCGGCGCCGTCATTGCGCCCGGAGGCGTTCCCGGCAGTGACAGTTCCGTCCTTCGTAAAGGCTGGCGGCAGGGCTGATAGCGCCTCCATGGAAGTCATGCGCGGATGTTCGTCAACTTTGAATTCAATAGGGGGATTCTTTTTCCCTTGGGGAACCATAACCGGAATAATCTCATCAACAAAATATCCGGCATCAATGGCTTTTTTTGCCAACACCTGAGAGCGCAGACCGAATTCATCCTGTGCCTGACGCGATATATTGTACATCTTCTGCAGGGCCTCCGCCGTCAATCCCATATTCATGGTCGCCGGATCCTTGGTGGGAGAAAGGGATGGTGCAATGGGGAAGGGTGGAATCATCCGATACGGCT
The DNA here is from genome assembly GCA_050008655.1 of Smithellaceae bacterium. Classification (GTDB taxonomy): domain Bacteria; phylum Desulfobacterota; class Syntrophia; order Syntrophales; family Smithellaceae; genus UBA4810. The sequence goes on along the minus strand of JBEKMF010000092.1, from coordinate 3,516 downwards.
CTGTGGCCATGGAAAATTTGGCACATGCCTGGCTGTAAGATTCCATGCCGCCGGCGATCATAATGTCCGCGTGGTTGGCAAGTATTCTCCATGCCGCATGATTGATGCTGTCAATCGCCGAACCGCACTGCATCTCCACGTAGGAAGCTGAAGTGCTCTCCGGAAGTCCGCCGGCTAATGCTGCCCAACGCGCCGGGTTAAGAGCGGAAGTCGCGCCGATTGCCGAGCCGCAAAAAACCGCGTCCACAGTACCCTTCTCGGCTATTTTGGTTTTTGTCACCAGTCCTTTAATAGCTAAGCCACCCAATTCTTCCATCGTAAAGTTCCTTAGCGTTCGTCCCAGAGTGCCGAATGCGGTGCGCACTCCGTCAACAAATACAACTTCTCTGTTACTCATATACCACCTCACTATTTATTATTTTTTCCATAAAAACATTGTCAACTTTACCGGAATACAGGCGATTTCTATTTTGCCCAGAACGAAGAAAGCTCTTTTTTACCATTCTCATTCTGAAATATTTAAAGTACCTTTGTTGCTGTTGCTTAATAGAAAATATTTATCCGCCTATTTCTTTTCCGGTTTTTTATATTCATACCAGCCTTTGCCGGTTTTCTCGCCGTATTCACCTTTGACATAATGTTCTACAACACTTGGCGACGGAAGATCGTCGCGATTGCCTGATTTTCTGAAGCCCTCCATACTCATGATGTAGGTGAGATCGATGCCGGTTAAATCATTCAGCCGAAAGGGACCCATCGGATGGCCTGCCCCGTAAACACAGGCTTTATCGATATCTTCCGCGGAGGCAACACCCATATCCAGCATCCATAGGGCTTCTCTGGCAATCACGCGGAAAATCCTGTTAAGCAGGAAGCCATCTACTTCCTTTTTAATGAGAACGGGAACTTTTTCCAGCTTTTTGCTCAATTCCATCGTTATGTTCGCCGATTCTTCCGAAACATGGGGGCCTCTAACAACCTCTACCAGCTTCATTACCAGCGCCGGATTGAAAAAGTGCATATTCAATACTTTATCCGGACGTTTAGTAACGTCGGCGATCCGAGAGCTGACGATAAAAGAGCTGTTCGTCGCCAGAATGGCATGAGCGGGCGCAAATTTGTCGAGATCGGCAAATATCTTCTTTTTAAGGTCGAGAACTTCCGTCGCTGCTTCGATTACAAAATCAGCATCTTTAGCCGCTTCTTTCATATCGGAAGTAAAAGAAATATTTTTGCGCGCTGCCTCAGCCTGCGCCTTTGTCAATTTTCCTTTCTCCACTCGTCCCGGGAGATAGGTATTCACAAAATTATCGGCCTTCTTGAGCATTTCCGGAACAACATCCGAACACTTTGTTTTGTAACCGTAAATAGCGCAAAGAAGAGAAATCTGGTGGCCCATGTTTCCGGCCCCAACCACACATACGTTTTTTACATCTTCGATTTTCATTTTTTTCATCCTTTCTATGATTTTTGTTTTATGGTCATTTCTGTCCAAAATAATCCCTGAAAAAGGCAATCTATCACCGGACAGTAGATATTTTCGCAAGAAAATAATCCCACAAGTGAAGATACCATCATCGGGAATATTCAGGAGCAGTTTTTACTAAAACATACAAATATTCTCGAAGCGCAGGTCAAACAATCATTCGTCCCCAATGTTTGTCACCCTACCAAAAATATTTTTCTAATTCAAACTATTTTGACCGGCAGTTATCTTTTTTATTTCTCAGTGGTAAATCACATTGCTACTTGTCTTAGATGCTTGAATATAAAGTATTTTTTACAATAATTCCGCTGCCGCTATTGAGATATTCATTGGACAAAATGCCGAATTTAGAATATTAAATTCACATTGAGACTAAAAATCCTGAGGGGGGATGTATGAAATATAAGTTTATTGAATTGGAAATCAAAAATCATGTTGCGGAGGTAACTCTCGCCAGAGTGGAAAGCTTGAATGCGTTGTCTTTGGAATTTGCCTCCGAAATTGCCGGCGTTTTCAAAAAATTGGGAATGATGGATGAGGTAAGAGCAATTATTCTCACCAGTAAGGCCAGAATCTTTTGTGCCGGACTGGATTTGAAAGAAGCCGCTGGTGGTTTCAATGGAACGGCCAAAGGTGTTATCGAGTCCGTGGAAAGATCACAGCCTTTATTTGATTGCTGTAACGCCATCGAAGAATGCCCCAAGCCGGTGATTGCGGCCGTGCACAGCCGCTGTATCGGCGGCGGGCTGGATATGATCTCCGCCTGCGATATCCGCCTTTGCTCTGAAGACGCGAGCTTTTGTCTCAAAGAAGCGGCGATCGGTTTTGTCGCCGATATGGGCGTGCTCCAGAGATTGCCGTTAATTGTCGGTCAGGGTTTCGCCCGGCAGATGGCCTATACTGCCGCGGAATATCCCGCGCGGGAAGTGGAAAAAATGGGTTTGGTCAATGCCGTTTACAAGGATAAAGAAGCGCTGATGGCGGCCGCAAAAAAATTAGCGGCAGAGATTGCCCAAAACGCGCCGCTGGCTATTCGCTGTACAAAAGAAGTTTTAAACTACAGCCGTTATGCCAATGTTAAGGACGGCATGGCTGCGGCAATACAAAAGAATATGGTTCTCATGACTTCAGATGATTTAAAAGAAGCCGTCACTGCTTTTATCGAAAAAAGGCCGCCGGATTTTAAAGGAAAATGAAGAATACAACCAGGTCGCCTTTATAGAGCATTTATTATGACGAAAAAAATAACATGGCTTATCCTGTTCCTCTTGAGTATCGGGCTTTATGCCTGCTCACCTTTTTGGCAAGGGAAATATACTACTGCGTTTTCACCCGCCCAATGCCTGCCCAGCTTTCCGGATAAAGACGGCTGGTATGGCGGCGATGGCGCGTATTCCATCAAACTGGATCAGGAACGCACCTTGTGGCTCTTCGGCGATACGTTTGTTTCTGAAGATAAAGCTAGAAAAGACCGCATCGGCATGGATGTGGTCATGGGAACGACACTGGCCATCTCCACCTGTTCGGAAAATAACCAATTCCATATTCACTATTATCTGAAAAAGAAAAATGGGAAATTTGTGTCAGCCTTCGGTGAAAACGAATGGCTCTGGCCGCAGGACCCATTTATTGTTAATAATGTATTGTACGTTCCTCTGTTAGTTGTAAAAGCTATGCTGGATTTAAAAGCGCCTTTGAACTTTAAGATAATCAGACACAAAATTGCCCGAATCAAAAATTATACACTGGCGGATCCCCTTCAATGGAACGTCGATTATATTGACTTAAAAGACGCAATTCTGCCGGGAATTGAAGCCTTTGCCCCGGCCTCCGTCATTTTTCAGAATCATGTTTATTTTTATCCGCTTTATATCTCTGTAAAGAAAACAGCGAAAGTTTCCGGCAATATCCTGGCACGCATTTCCATCGACAAATTGGATGATCCTGCCGATTCCATGGAATACTTAAACAAAGACGGAAAATGGGAAAAGGGGCTTGTGCCCGACAAGGCTAAGATTGTTCTTGCCGCC
>JBEKMF010000091.1:0-9493 GCA_050008655.1 Smithellaceae bacterium | reverse complement strand
TTATTCTTCAATTTGCTTTAACATGATTCCTAATAAATTAGCATATTTTTTTAGATTCAAGTAATATTTCATACTAGACATAATAGAGATGTTTCTGCTTATTGATAGGATTTTTTTGCATCCAAGTCATTCCTCAATTCCCGCCCGCTGATTTTTTTCATACCTGAGATATTCCCGGCCAAGTTCTCTATTGACGACGCACTGAATCGGTTTATTTTTTATGTAGTTTCCCCGGCACAATTTGTTACATGAGTTGCATATCACAACCTTGTTCTGGCGTCCTTCCTGTAATTTGGCCGGCCAGTAGGGATCGGCGAGAAGCTGGCGCCCCACAGCGATCAAATCCGCTTTCCCTTGTTTTAAAATACTTTCGCATATTTCCAGATTATTAAACCTGCCGACAGCCAGAACCGGTACGCTGACAGCTTGCTTGATGGCTCCCGCCAGATTAGCATGTGTCCCCAAAGGCTGCTTAGCATCGGGGCTGGTTATATTGAGATCATCGAGCTGCCCTCCGGCGGAGACATCAATAATGTCCACTCTCGCTTCCGCCAATTCCCGGGAAAAAAATATAGAATCCTCCAGGGCAATTCCTCCCGGGGCAAACTCAACGGCGCTAAGGCGGTACATTATAGGGAAATCGTCACCGACCTCTGCGCGGATTGCCCGTACACACATCAGCGGGAAAGAAATTCTTTTCTTCAGCGAGCCTCCAAAATTGTCTTGGCGCTGATTGGTGAGCGGAGAAAAAAACTGATGCAGGAAGTAGCCATGAGCACCATGAATATTTATAGTATCGAAACCAATATCACGGGCGGCACGGGCGGCGAGAGCAAATTGTTTCGCCACTTTTTTCAATTCTTCGCCACTGACTTCACGGTATCCGTGACGGCGCGAAGGAGCCACTTTCTCCCTGCTGGGCAGTTCGTTTCCCATCCATAATTGTATGCCTATCGCAGCTCCTTGCGTGTGTACGGAGCTCGCCACCGGTTTCAATCCGACTATCCATTCTGGTGAAGTCAAGAGGTCTATCGGTGTCCCCTGAAGAATCACGAGCCCTGCTCCGCCCCGCGCCCGTTCAGTGTAATGGCAACGAGCGCGTTCATTGCGCAACCCGTAGTTGGTAGCGATGGGCGGGAATACCACTCTGTTTCTCAAATTCATACTTTTTATGGAAAGCGGAGAAAATAAAGAGACCATGACAAATTCTTTCAATTTATTGCTTATAATAAAACACTCTTTGACGCTTGAGGAGTATAGGAAGGTGAACTTAATGTGTCAAGACAGGATTGTTGGTGAAATGTTGAAAATTGGCTTTCCTCTCTGCAGCTGCTGAAACCACGGCTGCGATAATTAATTCGCAACAGAATCTGCCTAATTAATCTACAGGAAATCACAAAAAAGTTAGCGGCAATCCATGCAAATTGCCAGTTCTTTGAGCGGAACTCCGGTTATCTTACTAATGTATTTTAACTGATCAACAGGTGCAAAATAACGGCCGCAAACGTCACAGGATTGCATTTTAAATGTGCGTCCCCAAATTATTCTCTTATCCCCGGTTGTCTCCATTTCGATATGACCGGTCGGGCAAATAAAGGCGCAGGCACCGCAGCCGATACAGACTGCCGATTCCTCATTATAAGGAGGTCCGACTTTCTTCTCTGAGCCGCGGCAGGATAATCCGATAGCGCTCACACCGACAACTTCTTCACAAACCCTCACGCAGGACCGGCAGAGAATACATTTGCCTTTATCCGTATCCGGAGTAAAGCGGGGCTGAGATGTTACATCCAGCTTTTTAGCCAAATCGGCAATGACGCCGGATTCCGGGTTCCGGGCCAATAATAATTCCAGCACCAAACGGCGTACATTTAAGACCCGCTCACTTTTTGTTTCCACGACAATGCCTTCTTCCGCCGGATAAAGGCAAGAAGTTACGATCTTAGACCTGTTTCCTTTTTTCACTTCCACCACGCAAAGTCTGCAGGCGCCCGAACGGGAAACCGATTCATGAGCGCAAAGAGTGGGTATATCAATGCCAGCGGCACGGGCGGCTTCCAGGATCATTGTGTCTTTTTGTGTCGTTATCTTTTTGTCATCAATAGTCAAATTTACCATCGTATATACCCTGCCTTTATTCAATCTTTATTGCATCGAATTTGCAGCTCTCTATGCAGGCGCCGCATCTGATGCACTTTTCATTATCAATAATATGTGGTTTCTTCTTTTCTCCGCTTGTGGCTGATGTGGGACATACCTTGACGCACATGCCGCAACCGGTACATTTTTCGGGATTAATACTGTATTTGATAAGTGCCTTACAGACACCGGCGGGACAGCGTTTTTTCTTGATATGTGCATCATATTCATCGCGGAAATACTTAACAGTGCTAAGTACCGGGTTGGGGGCGCTGCCACCTAACGCACAAAGAGAACCGTCACTGATCGCGCGCGACATTATTTCCAAGAGCTCTACATCCCCTTCTTTGCCCTTTCCCGCGCAAATATCTTCCAGAATATCACTCATCCGTCGAACCCCTTCACGGCAGGGCACGCATTTGCCGCAGGATTCCTCCTTAAGAAAGGCGAGGAAGTATCTGGCGACATCGACCATACAGGAACTGTCGTCCATGACGATCATGCCGCCGGAACCCATCATTGAGCCGACTTCGGTGAGTTTATCGAAATCAACGGGAATATCCAGCAGGCTCTCCGGAATGCATCCGCCGGAAGGACCACCGGTCTGCACGGCTTTGAACTTACGGTCGTTTGTAATACCGCCTCCCATGTCGTAAATGATTTCGTAGAGCGTTGTGCCCATCGGAACTTCGACTAAGCCGGTATTATTAATCTTACCGACAAGAGAAAATATTTTTGTACCCTTGCTTTTTTCCGTACCGATGGAATTATACCAATCAGCTCCGCGATTTACGATTAGAGGAACGTTGGCCCATGTTTCCACGTTGTTGAGTACGGTGGGTTTGTCCCACAGGCCTTTTTCCACAGCGTGGACATATTTGGCGCGCGGTTCACCGGCGCGGCCTTCTATCGAAGCAAACAGCGCGGAGGATTCACCACAGACGAATGCTCCTGCACCTTTGCTAATATGAATATCAAACGAAAAATCAGTGCCTAAAATGTTTTTGCCTAAAAGCCCCATTTCCTTGGCAGCTGCAATCGCTATTGTTAGATGCGTCACCGCCAGCGGGTATTCGTTTCTCACGTAGATATAACCTTCGTGCGCGCCTACGGCGTAAGCACCGATGATCATGCCTTCGATGATGCTGTGGGGATTGCCTTCCATGAGGCTTCTGTCCATATAGGCTCCGGGGTCGCCTTCGTCTCCGTTGGCGATGACATATTTGGGAACACCTGGCGCCTTGCGTACTCCTTCCCACTTGACGGACGCGGGAAAGCCTCCGCCGCCACGGCCGCGCAAGCCAGCCTTCTTCACTTCGCTGATTACGCCCTCAGGTGTCATTTCAGAAAGCGCTTTGCCCAGCGCCTGGTAGCCGTCGATGGCAAGATAATCATCGAGCCGCGTAGGATCAATCATTCCGTTGAAGCCGAATACCACACGGCGCTGTTTCTTGTAAAAAGGCAAGTCTTCTTCCCTGAACATGGTTTTCTTCGTGTCCGGATGGCGGTAGAGCAGCCTCCCTATAACTTCCCCCTTGGCCAAAGTTTTGGAAACGATTTCCGGCACGTCCTGGACTTTTACCTGCTGATAAAAATATTTATCAGGATGGACGACTACCAGCGGACCCTTTTCACAAAAGCCGAAACATCCGGTGGCGCGGACATCCACTTTCATGTTCTGTCTCTTTATTTCGGCCTCGAATTCCTCTTTGACCTTGATGGAGCCGCAAGCACGACAGCCAGTGCCGGCGCAAATCGTAACAAACTTTTTATTCGGGCCGTAATTCTTTGTCAAATCATCCGGAAGCTGGTGGGCTTGAATATCGATATTTTTTTTCATCGTTGTTCCCCCTTCTTCAGCGGTCCGATAACTTTATCCACTTTAGCCATGTTTACCTGTCCGTGATATTCTCCGTCGACTACCATGACAGGACCGATGGCGCAGGCCCCAACGCAGTTAACCGTCTCCAGAGTAAATTTCCGATCGCTCGTCGTCTCGCCCGGTTTTATTCCCAGCGTTCTTTCCAGCTTGTCGAGAATTGCGGCTGCACCGCGGACGTGGCAGGCTGTACCCTGGCAAAGCTTGATGACATGCTCGCCTCTCGGTGTGAGGCTGAAGGCGTTATAAAAGGTTGCCACCTCGTAAATACGGCTGGCTGGAATTTCCATTTCGCAATTAACGGTCGCGAGCGCGTCTTTAGGCAGGTAGTTATATTGTTGTTGAACATCCTGCAAAACAGCAATTAAGGAACTCTTGTCCCTATTATATTTTTTTATAATTTCTTTTGTTTTCGCTTCTATAGTAGTTGCGGCAGTAGTTGTGGCTTTTTTCATTCGTAAATCACCTCAGAATTTTTCCGGATTCTCCCGCTATATTAATCCCATGCCTCAAGGCATTTGACTTTGTTCAAAAGTTTTTTGTATTCGCTATTTGCTCTGTCCTGGATCATCTTGATTTCGTCATCCGTCAAATGACGGAAGCGTCCCTGCGATTTGAAATAATCTTTAATCGGCTTTAATTTTTTCGGCATTTCCGCGGAAATCTTATACTTGCCTTTTTCCACTTCATACAAGGGGAATATGCCGGTCTCCACAACCAGGCGTCCCAAAGCGATAGTCAGATGCGAGGGAGAGCGCCAGCCGGTCGGACACACGGAGAAGCAATGGATATAAGAGGGCCCTTTGATCTTTTTGGCCTTTTCCACTTTGCGGATGAAATCAAGCGGGTAGCTGGGGCAGGCTGTGGCCACATAAGGAACATTGTGGGCAACCATTATTTCCGGCATGTTTTTCTTCCAAGTTTTTTGTCCGAAACTGATTTTACCCGCCGGTGCTGTTGTTGTTGATGCGCCCATCGGTGTGCCGCTCGAGCGCTGAATTCCTGTATTCATGTAAGCTTCGTTGTCGAAACAGACAAAAAGCATGTCATGTCCGCGTTCCATAGCGCCGGAGAGCGCCTGCAGGCCGATATCCATTGTGCCGCCGTCGCCCGCCATACCGACAACTTTTATACAGCGATCGTCGATCTTGCCTTTTTTGCGCAGCGCCTTGAGGCCAGCCTCTACGCCGGAGGCCACCGCGGCTGCGTTTTCAAAAGCCACATGAATCCAGGGAACCTCCCACACTGTGGTGGGATAAAGGCTCGACACTATCTCCATACAGCCTGTTGCCGAAGCAATAACGGTATTCTCGCCCAGAGCTTTGCACATGAGCCGCACGGCCAAAGCCTCACCGCAGCCCTGGCAGGCGCGGTGACCGGCGCAGAACAATTCCTTCTTATTAACCAGCCGCGGGGCATATAAATCAAAATTTTCTACAATACTATTCATTTCTCTCTCACTCCCCAAAATTCACAGGTGTCCGCTATCTTTTTTGAGTCTTCCTCGAGGACCCTGGTAATCATTCCGGCGAAGTCGGTCACCGCCACATCGCGGCCGCCCAATCCAATAATGTAATTGCAGATCATCGGACGCGTCTCTTCATGATAGAGGGCGGATTTTATTTCCGAGAAAACCGGTCCTCCCGGCCCGCCGAAAGAAACGGCGCGGTCGGTGACAATTAGTTTTTTTGCCTTTTTCACCGCTTCTCTCAATTCCGGAAACGGAAAAGGCCTCCATAGTCTCAGTTTAATCAAACCGACGGATAAGCCTTTCGCTTGAAGTTCATCGATCGCCATTTCCGCCGTTTCGCCCATCGAGCCCATTGTTAAAAGCAGCGTTTCTGCGCCGTCGGCTTTATACATTTCCACAGGCTTGTAGCTGCGGCCAAATATTTTTGCCCATTCTTCCCAGACGGCGAGAATTGTTTTCTGGGAATTTTTTAAAGCCTCATTTTTTGCTTTCATCATTTCCGGGAAGTAATCCGACATGGCGAAAGCGCCCATCGTAACCGGTTTTGCGGGATGAAGTGAGGCATAGGGTTCCCGGCGCGGCAGAAATTTATCTACTAATTCCTGCTCCGGAAATTCGACGGGTTCTACCATATGCGTTAACTGGAATCCGTCAATATTGATGCAGACCGGCAACAGGACGTCTTTATGCTCGGCAATCTTGAATGCCTGTATTGATAAATCAATCGCCTCTTGGCCGTTTTCCACAAAGAGAGAAATCCAGCCGGAATCGCGCTGCGGCATAACGTCGGAATGATCATTCAATATATTTAATGGGCCGGAGACCGCGCGATTGGCGATCCCCATCACTATCGGGAGCCTCATGGCCGAAGCGATGGGCAAAAGCTCGTGCATCAGCATCAAGCCCTGGGAGCTTGTTGCCGTGTACACCCGCGCACCCGTTCCGGATGCGCCGATAACCGCGCTCATCGCGGAATGTTCGGATTCCACCGTGACGAATTCCGCATCTATTTTGCCATCGGCTACAAGATCGGAGAGATGTTCCGCAATATGCGATTGCGGCGTAATAGGATAAACAGCCGCCATGTCGATATTGCACTGTCCCACGGCTTCGGCGACGGCAATTGCCACTTCCATTCCCACGCGTTTCGGCATGCTTATCCCTCCTCCGTCATTCCTATTGCCTGGGGCCAGCATTCGTGCGCGCAAATGCCGCAGCCCTTGCAATAGTCCAGATTAGCCCGGAAAAAACCGTCTTCGCTTTGCTGAATGCACCCTTCCGGACAAAAGATATAGCAAATGCCGCACTTGATGCATTTTTGATTATTCCAAACCGGCCTTTGCGCCCGCCAGCTTCCCGTATGATATTCACTGGCGCTGCCCGGTTCGAAAACGACGCATCCCGTGGTTATTTCCTGCCAGGCATCAGGCCCTTTCTTCTTTGTCATGATTCTTACACCTCAATTTTTACTGATTTTAATTTCTTCGTACGCCCTTTTCATGGCGGTCAAATTCTTTTGCGCGATCCTGCCGAAGCGGTGTTCTATGGGTTCTTTCAGAGCGTCAAGATTGATGGTATCAATCATCTTTATCAAAGCGCCCAGCATCGTCGTATTGGCAATGGGCACTCCCATTTCCTTGCGGGCAATGCCTGTCGCATCGACGGTTGCGGTCGTGCCGTTGAAATTAAGTTCTTTTTTCATTTCCTCCGGTGATTTCGGCGTATTCACAATCAATATCCCGTCAGGCTTCAAACCTTCGGTCATGTTTACCATGCCGATCAAGCTGGAATCCAATATTACAACTACATCGGGCTCATAAATGCCGGAACGTACCTTGATTTTTTTATCGTCTATGCGGCTGAAAGCGGCAACCGGCGCTCCTCTTCTTTCCGGGCCGAAGCTGGGAAAGCCCTGAGCATACTTACCCGCGCCAATGGCCGCCACAGCCAGCAACTCCACCGATGTTACCGCACCCTGGCCGCCCCTGCCATGCCATCTAACTTCTATCATTATAATCTCTCCTGCCGGATTAATTGCTACGAAGTAAAGTGAGGCGCTTTTCTAGTATATTTGGATTTTTATGTCAACTTTTTTCGCAATATATATATTTTTAAAGGCTAACTATTTACGCGCCATTTTTTCTTGGCTTGGGCATATAAATCATTTCCATAAGCATCATTGACGACAATTGCCGGAAAATCAACGATGGTTAGTTTTCTAATAGCTTCCGGGCCGAGGTCTTCATAGGCAATGAGTTCGGCTTTTTGAACACATTGAGCAGAAAGAGCCGCAATGCCGCCGACGGCGCCAAAATAAACAGCCCCGTATTTTTGCAGCGCGGCAATAACTTCCGATGAACGGCTGCCTTTGCCGATCATTCCCCTAAGGCCGTTTTCGATTAGCTTCGGAGTGAAGAAATCCATCCGGTAACTTGTCGTTGGGCCGATGGAACCGATGACTTTGCCTGGCGGAGTAGGTGTTGGCGCCGCATAAAATATAACACTTTTCGCTAAATCAATAGGCAGAGTTTCACCTTTCAGCAATGCTTCATAGAGGCGACGATGTGCGACGTCTCGTGCCGTGTAAACCTCGCCGCTGAGTAGGACCATATCTCCTGTCCGCAGAGAGCCCACAACTTCTTTTGTCAGAGGTATTTGGATATGGCGGGGTATCTTTGTTTCTTCAGTCACGGCGATGTCCTTCAAATAGTTTCTTCTTTATGCCTGGCCACATGGCATTGAATATTTACCGCAACGGGTAAAGAGGCTATATGGCAGGGCATCATCTCGGCATTTACCGCAAGCGTCGTAACCCTTCCACCAAGACCTCCCGGACCAATGCCCAGATCGTTAATGCCGGTATAAAGTTCCTTTTCCATTTGAACCAAACGTTCATCTTTACTATTTACCTCGCCCACTGGTCTTAACAACGCCTTCTTGGCCAGGATGCAGGCTTCCTCCAGAGAGCCGCCTATGCCGACTCCCACCATAATGGGCGGGCAGGGATTGGCGCCCGCTTGCTCCACCGTTTCCAGAACAAATTTTTTAATTCCATCGATTCCCGCGGCAGGCGTCAGCATTTTTGCCGCGCTCATGTTTTCACTGCCGCCGCCTTTGGGCATGGCAATTATTTTCAGCCTGTCGCCGGCAATTATATCGATGTGAATTATCGCCGGAGTATTGTCTCCGGTATTTTTTCGAGTAAGCGGATCACAGACCGACTTTCGCAAATAGCCCGTAGCATATGCCTGCCTAACACCTTCATCAATTGCTTCCCGTAGATTCCCGCCGACAATATGAACATCCTGGCCGATTTCGAGAAAGACAACTGCCAGTCCCGTATCCTGGCACATGGGCATTTTACTGCGGCAGGCAATATCCGCGTTTTCCATTATTTTTACCAGCACCTCTTTGCCTGTTGCCGATTCCTCTTTGGGCAAAGACTTGCGCAGTGCTTCCACAACATCAGCACCTAAAACAGTATTAGCCTCGATAAAAAGTTTTTTTACCGTCGCGGTAATTAACTTACAATCTATCTGCCGCAAAGTTTTTCTGGTTTTCTTTTCCGTATTCACAAAACATTTCTCCATGATGCCTTAAAACAGTCAGAGGCAAGGCGCAAAACTTTTCCCCTCGTTATTATAAATACCGTTTTGCTTTCAAAGGATAACGAGGCGGCAAGTAAGGAGGCTCCGGAGACGTATAGTTTAATACGTTGAGGAAGCCGACGACGCAGTCAACAAAGTTAGCCAAAGAAAGCGAAATGGTACTATATGCCGCGCCGGAATTCCAGCGATTTGGAGATGGTCATTTTGTCGATATATTTCAAATCTCCGCCCATAGGCACGCCCGTGGCGATGCGGGTCACCTTAATTTTTTTCCCTTTGAGCATCCTGATAATCAGCAAAGCAGTCGCTTCGCCGTGGACATCGGGATTTGTGGCGATAATCACTTCTTTGATCTTGCCGCCGTTAATTCGTTGGAGAAGTTCGGTTAACCGCAGA
>JBEKMF010000090.1:0-9511 GCA_050008655.1 Smithellaceae bacterium | reverse complement strand
TTGGAAATGAAGAAATCGGTAACATGAACTTTTCCTGTCTGCAAAGGTTTTATAAACCATTCCCGGTCGGATTGGTCGATGCCTACTCCATAATTCTCATATTTAGCACGATCAGCAATGTTAGTAATATTTTTAGTAGTCTTTCTGCCGTTCATATCCACTATATACGCAAACTGAATAGACGGATGCTCGTCGACGAATTCTTGCATCAGCGGTTCTTGTTGTTTGGCATTCATGCTCTTCATTAAAGGATGTTCGATAATCTTAGTAACTGCGGCCACGGCGGCTTTTTCCGCTATTAATTTAATTTTTTCTAATGCCGACATGAAATGTTCTGGCAAATAAATGCGCACCTTTTTTTCCATTTCTTCGGGAGAAATAGTAGTGACGCGGCCGGAATCATATTGTTCCGCAATCCATTTATTGATTTTAGAAATTCCGGGATGCTTTTTATCCACAGCGCTTTCACCCTTAAGGCCGAAGCGTTGGTTAATCCAATAAGCTATACCGGCATTCCCTGATTTGTCGGTGATCATGGTGACAATAGGTCTTTTTAAAATTTTGTTGGTATCGAAGATGTTATAAATTTCTTCACACTTTATAAGGCCGTCGGCGTGCACGCCCGCGCGGGTGACATTGAACTCGGAGCCGACAAAAGGATAATTGTGAGGTATCTTCACCCCCAGTTCGGCTTCAAAATATTCGGCGATATCGGTGATTACCGTTGTATCAATTCCGTTATTATTTCCTTTAAGAGCGATATATTCAATAATCAAACCTTCAATAGGCGGATTACCTGTTCGTTCGCCCAGGCCCAAAAGAGTGGAATTGGCCGCACTGCATCCATAAAGCCAGGCAGTCGTGGCATTGGTCATGGCTCGGTGAAAATCGTTATGGCCATGCCATTCCAGTAGACGGCCGGGAACACCGGCATCGTCAATAAAAGCGCGAACAAGTTTATCTACACTGCGGGGAAGAGCCGCTCCGGGATAGGTTATGCCGTAGCCCATTGTGTCGCAAAGCCTGATTTTGATATCGGTGCCGCTTTCTTCCCTCAGCTTCATCAGTTCCAACGCAAAGGGGATACAAAAGCCGTAAATATCGGCACGGGTAATGTCTTCGAAATGACAGCGAGGAATGATGCCTAATTCTAAAATGGATTTGACTATGCGCAGATAATCATTCATGGCTTTACTTCTTTTCTTGTTCAGCTTAAGAAAAATGTGATAATCGGAAACCGATGTGAGCAGTCCTGTTTCTTTGATGCCGGCGTTTTTAACCAGGGGTATATCTTCTTTTGCCGCTCTGATCCAACCGGTGATCTCCGGATAAGAGAGACCTAATGCCTGGCATTTTTCTACCGCTTCCTTATCCTTTTTGCTGTAAAGAAAAAATTCTGATTGCCGAATAACGCCATTGGGCCCGCTGAGTTTGCTCAGAAGTTGAAAAATATTAACGATTTGTTCCACCGTATAAGGAGGACGAGCTTGCTGTCCGTCACGGAAAGTAGTGTCCGTAATAAATATTTCGCTGGCCCGATTAACGGGTAAGATTTTGTGGTCAAAAACAACTTTACTTACTTCAGTGTAAGGAAATATATCTTTATATAGATTAGGATCATCTACTTCCTTTAATTCGAATTTTTTAAGTTTACCATGTTTATGATCAAGTAGTTTTTTCCGTTTGTTCAATTTCACCTTTTTTATCTCCCTGGGTTTAGCTTATACAATTTTTAAGGAAAGTTCCATAAGTTGTTCAATGCTGACTTTTGATGGCGCATCCGATAAGAGGCAAGCCGCTTTTTGCGTCTTCGGGAAAGCAATCACATCGCGGATTGATTCCGCATGAGTCATAATCATAGTGAGCCTATCCAGGCCGAAGGCAATTCCTCCGTGAGGCGGAGCGCCATATTCCAAAGCATCCAGAAGAAAACCAAACTTACTGCGGGCTTCCTCATTGCTTAAACCTAAAACTTTGAACACTTGCGCTTGTAAATCTTTCCTGTGAATTCGAATACTGCCGCCGCCTATTTCCGAACCGTTCAACACGAGATCGTACGCGCGCGCGCGGACTTTACCCGGCTGTGATTTCAGGAAGGCAAGATCTTCCAGTACAGGCGATGTGAAGGGATGATGCATCGAGACATATCGCTTTTCCGAGTCAGAATATTCCATCAGAGGAAATTCAGTAATCCAGCAGAAGGCTAAATCATCCGGTTTGAGTAAATTCAGCTTCTTTGCTAAATGCAGACGTAAATTTCCCAGAGAATCGTTAACAACCCGGGGGACATCGGCAACAAAAAATATAATATCGCTTTCTTTTACACCCATTGTATTATTTATTTTTTTAACTTCCTCCGGCCGTAAGAACTTGTAAATAGGAGAAGTCCAGTCGGAGGCGTTAATTCTCGCCCGGGCCAGCCCCTTGGCGCCGTAAACGGCAACATAATCCTTTAGCTCGTCGAGGTCTTTGCGGGAAAGACCGGAAGCTTGTTCCACTTTAATTGCTTTGACAATTCCACCTGCGGCAGCGACTTCCTGAAAAAGCTTAAAGCCGGAATTACTTACTATAGGCGTGATATCCACCAGTTCCATAGCGAAACGGGTATCGGGGTTATCCTTGCCGTAGCGATTTACGGCATCATAATAAGTAAGGCGGGGGAAGGGGAGTTTAAGTTCGCGGTCGAGACACACTTTAAATATTTGCGCCATCAATCCTTCCATGCTTTTGATTATATCTTCTTCGGTGATGAAGGACATTTCAACGTCGATTTGGGTAAATTCCGGTTGACGGTCGGCCCGTAAATCTTCATCACGGAAACATTTTACAATTTGGTAATAACGGTCAAAGCCGGAAACCATCAGCAGTTGTTTGAAAATCTGTGGCGATTGCGGAAGGGCGTAAAACATCCCCTTGTAAATTCTACTGGGGACAAGATAATCGCGAGCGCCTTCCGGAGTGCTTTTTGTGAGAAATGGCGTTTCCACTTCAATAAAACCGCTTTTATCGAAGTAATTGCGCGTAGCGGCGGCCAGTTTGCTGCGCAAAAACAAATTTTGCTGGAGAGCCGGACGGCGTAAATCCAGGTAGCGGTATTTAAGACGCACGTTTTCCGATATCTCTTCCTCATCAAAAGAGAAGGGCGGTGTTTTTGATTCATTCATTATTTCCAATTCCGAGACGATGACCTCGATTTCGCCTGTTTTCAGGGCGGGATTTTCCATCCCCTGCGGCCTTTTGCGTACAGTTCCTTTAACAGCCAGGACAAATTCATTGCGGATTTTATGCGCTTCTCCATGAACAGCCTCTCCGGAATCAGGATTGAAAACTACCTGAACCATTCCTTCACGATCGCGCAAATCGACAAAAATAACACCGCCGTGATCTCTCCGGCGGTGCGCCCAGCCCATTAAAATTACTTCTTTACCGGCATGGGAAATGTTTAAATTGCCGCAATAGTGCGATCTTTTATCTGTGGTTAAAAAATTGGCCAAAAGATTTCACCTTTCCTTAATGATTTTAATTATTGTATCTTGTAAGTTATTCATAGGCAAAACTTGCTGGTTTTTAGTGTCCATATTTCTTAACTCGACGCGCTTTTCTTCCATCTCTTTATCACCAACAATCAGCGTAAAGGAGCTATTTAATTTATCGGCACGCTTCATCTGACTTTTCAAACTTTTGCCGCTATAATCCATTTCCGTGGAAATACCCGCTTGACGTAATTCGTTAGTCAACCGGAAGGCCATCTTTTGCGCGCTCTCGCCGAGAGCGGCGATAAATAAATCTGTCCGGAATATTATATTTTTTTCATTATTAGGCAGACAGGCAAGAAGGCGCTCAACACCTACCGCAAATCCAATGCCGGATACTTCCGGTCCGCCTAAGGAATGAACCAGACCGTCATATCTGCCGCCACCGGCTAATGCATTTTGCGCTCCCAGTAATCCGGATTTAACTTCAAAAGCCGTTCTTGTATAATAATCCAAGCCGCGCACCATTTTCGGATTAATGCCGTAAGCAACATTCAAGTCGGTTAAATACGATTTTACCTGAGTAAAATGTTCTTTGCAGTCAGGGCACAAGTAGTCGAGAATTTGCGGAGCCTTTGTAATAACTGAATTACAGGTTTCTACTTTGCAATCGAATATTCGCAAAGGATTGGTTTTCATCCGTCTTTGACAATCGGGACAAAGAACATTCTTCGATACTTTTAAATAATCGACGATAGCCTTTGAAAAAACCGGTCGGCAGGTTTTGCAGCCGAGAGAATTAATTTCCAGAGTTAATCCTTCAATTGACATTGATTGCAAAAAATGCATTAGCATGAAAATAACTTCCGCGTCGGACTGCGGCTTATTATCGCCAAATAACTCAATGTCAATTTGATGGAATTGACGGAAACGGCCTTTCTGCGGTCTTTCGCGGCGAAACATCGGCCCCATGATATAGAGTTTCGTAATCTGGTCAAAAAAGTGCATATTATGTTCGATGTAGGCGCGGATAATGGAAGCCGTGGCTTCCGGGCGCAAGGTTAAGAGTTCATCGTCGCGGTCGTGAAAGGTGTACATTTCTTTTTCTACAATATCTGTTGTTTCCCCAATACTCCGTTCAAACAATTCGGTTTTTTCCATTATCGGGACCCGAATTTCACGAAAACCGAAAGAACTAAAAACCTGACGGGCAATTGATTCGATATTATTCCAGGCGGGAGAATCTTTGGGCAATATATCCTTGAATCCTTTAATTGCGGTTATTTTTTCCATAAATATCAGACCAAAATCTAATGAATTTAGTGAAGTTAACTAGCATATAGTATGCTGGTTATCAATGAAAATAAATGGTTAATCAACAAATACTTATCTGCTTTTCCGGAAAGTATCAACGTTCAATTTTATACCGTCTGTCTTTAGAGCTATAGCTCCGTTTTTATCAGTACGAAAAACATTAACGCGGGCATCGTTATATCTTTGGAGAGTTGAAAGATGCGGATGGTGAAATACATTTGCTTTACCGGCGCTGACTATAGCATAACGGCAGTTGACAGCTTTAATGAATTCGACACTGCTGGAGTGAGCGGAGCCGTGATGAGGAACCACCAGAACATCACTGCGTAAATCTGTTTTGGATTTAATAAGCTGTTTTTCCACATCGGCGGAAATATCGCCGGGGATAAGAAAACTTACCTTGCCGAACGTTATTTTCAAAACCAGAGAAGAATCGTTAACATCATCATAAGAAAGATTATTCATATCTTGGGGCGAATAATTTAACGGCCATAAGACCTTAACTCGGACGCCGTTAATTATTCTTTCCGGAGATTTATTAGAGGTCATACGTACATTAATATCATTAAGCTTGATTGCTTTTTCCCATTCCGGATAGATTTCTAAATCAATTGGTAAGTCCGACCTCCAAACCTGCCGGACATTAAAATTATTCATGATGTAAATCAGTCCCAGTAAATGATCGGGATGAGGGTGGCTTAGCACCAGAGTGTCGATATTACTGATTCTTTCATGGTAGAGAAAAGGAGCAAGAACAGATTTACCGGTATCAAAAGAACTATCCGAAAAACCGCCCCCGTCAATAAGGATATTTTCACCACCCGGAAACTGCACAAAAGTTGAATTTCCCTGTCCCACATCAATAATTGTGATTTTTAAATCAGACGAAAATTTGTCTTTAAATGTAAGGTAAGTTATATCCGCCGCAAAAAAGACGGCAATAATAATTAGTAAATATTTTAAAATCTGGCGACGGCGCGGTGAAAATTCTTTTAGGTTTTTTTTAATTTTTTTACTCTCGTCAATAAATTGAATAAGAAGAAAAATGAATAAATAAAAAACTGCAATTTCAACTATGTTGGGTGTGATGCAATTGAACGAAGACCAGGGGACCGCCGCCAATTTGTTTATTATATTTACTGATATTTGTACGAAGAAAGAAGCTAGTTTAATTAAGTAACCGGCGATTACCGGGGAAAAGAAGGCGGAGAGGACAAAAAACATGGAGATAGTCAGCACCAATGTTCCCAAAAGAGGAACTAAAATCAGATTGGCAATGATTGTTACCGAAGAGACACGGTTGGAGTAATACATGATCAAAGGCAAGGTCCCGATTGTTACCGCGCTGCATACTATAGCTGATAAATATATATACCGGATAATACCTTGTCCCCATAACGGAAGAAGCTCAAGTTGCTTTATAGAAAAATTGCGGAAACGGGGAATAATGTAAATGAGCGCTAAAACGGCCATGAAAGAAAGTTGAAAAGAACTATCAAAAAGAGCTTCCGGTGAAATAACCAGAATAATTAAAGCCGCCAGAATCAGCGTATTATAAAGGTCTTTTTGCCTTCCCACAACCAGGGCAATTAAAAAGATCAACGCCATGAGAGTTGAACGCTGCACGGGAATTTCCATTCCCGCAATGAAACCGGAAATTAATACCATAAGAAACGCGGCTACACTAGCTAATTTAATTATATTAAATCTAAGCATCAGATATTCTGATGATTTTAAAACAAGAAAAACAAAGAAAAAAGCAGACGTCGCAATAATTCCGACATGCAGGCCGTTAATTGACAAAATATGTGAAGTCCCCGTTTTATTGAAATTGTCTCGCACGGCGGCAGGGATTGCCTTTTGATTGCCGATGGTCATGGCTTCAATGATTTCTCTTTGTGGAGTAGAAGCATTTTGGTAAATTATCTGTTTTAAATAAAGCCTGAATGTTTCCAGTTTTAATCTGATGCCACTGGCGGTATTTTGTCTCAGTAGTATAATTTGTGAATTTTTGGCAACAAACCCGCTGGCATAAATGCCATGGAGATTCATATAGCGTTCATAATCAAAACCTCCGGGATTTTGAAAGCTTTGTATTTTTTTTAAAGATGTAGTAAACTTAATAAAATCTCCATATTGGAAGTTTAAATCTGATGGAATTACCAGGCGAATATTGCCTGAAACCGGAATATATGCTTTATCATTGATAACGCGCTTACAGTGAACAAATAAAACTAATTTATCGGGATAAACGAAGGGATTTTCGATAACAACACCTTCCAGAACCAATTTGCCCACATTGGTATAGCGGTTTATATGCTCATCCGATCTAATTAAATATTCTTGACTTTGCATATCGAAGTAACCCAGCAGGAATGTAAAACTAATGATTAAAAGGAAGCTTGCCGCAGTCCATTTTTTTATAATGGTTACAAGAAGAGAAATAAGTACTACTATGATTACTCCGAACAGCAAATATCCGGGAATAGCCAAATAATAACCGCCGATGATGCCGGCAATTAAAGCGATTAGGGGATAAATTAACGGTTCGTGCATATATCTTTAAATATTTCTTTTTTCAAAAAATAGTTCAAATTTATTAGCCAAAATTCGTAAAATATTATAGCATGATCTTGAAATTGTAGCGTCCAAAAAGAATTGAGAAGATCGCGATGGATAAAGAGACCTCCGTAGATGAAAAAGATAGACAAAGGTTAAGGTTTTTAATCATATACAGAGTTATCATCATGACTCTGTTTCTGGGGATTGCCATTTATATCGATATAAAGAAGCAGGGATCCCCAGTTTCATCAAATACCATCTATTTGCTTTATTCGATTATCGCCTTAACTTATATAATCTCCGTTGTTTACGCCTTGCTCTTGAAATATTCCAAGGATTTGCGATTCAATATTTACTTGCAGTTAACCGTAGACATTATACTCATTACTTTCATTGTCTATTTCACCGGTAGTTCCCGCAGTAATTACTCACTTCTTTACACGCTGGTTATAATATATTCGGTAATTTTCCTTGGCCGCAGAGGAGGTTTAATTGTCGCTTCAGCTTCCTGCATATCCTATGGATTGCTTTTAGATCTTGAGTTTTACGGATGGATACCCTCCATTTCACTTGTTGATCATAATTACAATATCAGCGCGGGAGATGTTCTTATTCGCGTTTTAGTGCATATTTTCTCATTTTATATTATAGCCTTTTTAGCCAGTTTTGTTGTCGAACAAGAAAAGAAAACAAGATATTTATTGCAAGAAAAGGAATCGGCTTTTACGCAACTGGACTTGCTGTTTCGCAGTATAATTGAGTCCGTTGATACAGGTGTAATGACGATAGATTTACAAGGCCGAATAAAAACTTTTAATCGAGCCGCCGAAGAAATTACCGGGTTTCCTCTGCGGGACATAGAAAACAGACAGATTGAGCAATTTTTCCCGGAATTTATGCAATTTTTTTCAGAAAATAAGGCCACTGAAGAGAGTAAGAACCGCGTAGAAGCCATTATCAAGACACCAAGAGGGGAAAAAATTCATCTGGGTTGTGCAATTTCTCCGTTGAAGGACAATAATGAAAAACAGATAGGAAATATCCTAATTTTTCAGGATATTACGGAAATTAAACAGATGGAAGAAAACCTTGAAAAGAGTAAGAGGTTGGCATTAATCGGAGAAATGGCCGCAGGATTGGCGCATGAAATGAGAAATCCGCTGGCTTCGATAACCGGTTCAATTGAGCTTTTGAAGCAGGGGGTGAACTTGGAAGAAACCGATAAGCGCCTGATGCAGATAATTTTACGGGGCAAAAATCAACTGGATAACTTTGTACGGGACTTTCTTCTGCTGGCGCGTCCCATTCCTTTGTCTAGGGAGTTGGTTGACGTAAACATGGTTGCCGAAGAGGTTCTCGAAAACATGAAATTATCCAGTGAATGGTCGAGTAAAATAAAAATTATGAAAGTATTTTCAGATAACGCCGCTATTTTTGCCAACAGGAGACAGATCAGACAAATTATTCACAACCTCGTTCTTAATGCCGTTCAGGCAATGGAAAAAGGAGGCGTTTTATCTGTCGAAACTGCATTGGTAGAATTAGATGATAAAAAGGAATACGCTGAAATTAAAATTAAAGATACCGGCTGTGGCATTGCTAAGGAAAATTTGAGGAAAATATTTGAACCCTTTTTTACTAATAAAGATAAGGGAACAGGTTTAGGTTTGACGATAGTCGGCCGTCTTGTTGAAGGCTACAGTGGAAGAATAAAGATAGAGAGCAATATAAGTATTGGTACAAGTTGCACCGTTTGGCTGCCGGCAAAAAATGAAAATATTCAGCAAACAAATTCATATAATGCGTAAGTAAAACTGAGGTGAGTGTATGGCTAGAATTTTGGTTGTTGATGACGATCAGGGCATGAGAGAATTTATGGAAATAATGCTAGCAAAAGAAGGTTACGATGTAGTTTGCGCCGAAGATCCGGCAAAAGCAATTAACCTCTGCAACAAAAAAGACTTTGATCTGGTTATTACTGATTTGAGAATGCCTAAAATTGACGGCATTGAGTTTCTTAAGGCCATTAAGGAGAAGAAACCGGAAACAATAGTTATTCTTATTACCGCCTATGCATCAGGAGAGACGGCAGTAAATGCGATGAAGGAAGGTGCTTATGATTATGTGGAAAAAGGAGGCAGTATTGAAGAGCTAAAAAAGAT
>JBEKMF010000009.1:0-32767 GCA_050008655.1 Smithellaceae bacterium | reverse complement strand
AATTGGGTTTCATCGATGGTTTCGTCACGACCATGATAAATACCGCGGAGCACAAAATCCCAATTGCCCAGGTATATAGCTCCTTTAAGGGTTACCGTATCTCCGATCTTCCAGCCGAATCTTTCCACAAGTTTTCGGCCGGCAACAAAGCCTTTGCGATCAGCAAAAAAAGCCTTTTTTTGCAGCGGATCAAGAACAAATTCCGGATAGAGCTGAAAATAAGTTCTGGGCTCCACACAGAAATTAGGAAAGAAGTTTTTCTCTTCAATATAAACGCCGCCAAACCAGTTACCATAGGAAACGATTTTCACTCCTTCGATCTGGCGGATTTTCTCCTGATAAGAAATGGGTAGTGGAAAAATAATCGAAATGGCATTACGGGTTACCAGGCGTGTAGTCGAGGCCGCTTCGACACCGGCGTACCAGGAACTGATTACCGTCCGTAAAAGGCCGAAGGCCAGAATCGCCACAGCGATGCCCAGGATGGTAAGGCTGCTGCGCAGCTTATTATGAAAGGCATTTCTAAAGAGGATTTTGAGAAGCATCATCGTTCAGATACCCTTTATCCAGATGCCGCAGGATTTTTGCTCGCTGTGCTGCACGCGGATCATGGGTTACCATGATGATGGTCTTGCCCATCTCCGCGTTGAGTCTCTCCATCATCGAAAGAATTTCTTCAGCCGAGACGCGATCGAGATCCCCCGTGGGTTCGTCGGCGACAAGAATGGTGGGATCGGTTACGATGGCGCGGGCTATAGCCACGCGCTGCTGCTCACCGCCGGACATCTCACCGGGGTAGTGATCCATCCTGTGGGCCAGTCCGACCATCGTCAGCGCCATTTCCGCATGTAAACGTCTCTCTTTTTTCGGCAAAGATGTCAGATGGAGCGGCAGCTCCACGTTTTCGATGGCTTTCAGCACGGGAATCAGGTTGTAAAATTGAAAAATGAAGCCAACGTGGTTGGCGCGCCAATGGGCGAGCTCAGTTTCCGAAAGGGTTGTAATGTCGACATCGCCGACACGGATTCTGCCTTTATCTGTTTTGTCTATTCCGGCAAGGAGATTCAAAAGTGTGGTTTTTCCGGAACCGGATGGCCCCATGAGTGCCAGGAATTCTCCTTCGGCAATATTAAACGTGATATCATGCAGGACGGGTACAATCAGGCTTTCCCGGTGATAAGATTTGTAGACATTTCTAATTTCGACAATCGTATTATTCTGTTCAGTCACAATCATATAGTATTCTCATGATGAGATACAGGTCGGTTATCCAAGCTTGCATAATTTGTAATCTCATCTGTTGCTGGAATTGCCGGTCTGGCGCTTTCTCATCTTTCCGCGATTTTTATTTTTGATCCATCTTTTAAACCATCGGGTGGATTTATGACGACACGGTCACCCGGTTTAAGTCCTTCTGTAACTTCCATCATGTCGCCCAGCTTCTTGCCAAGCTGAAGCGATGTTTGCCGAACATGGTTGCCCTGAAGGAGAAAAGCAATACTTTGCTCACCACGGTTCATCAACGCCGCTTGATTTACTGCGATGCGCGGTTTCAGCTCTTCGGGCTTGAGGTTACGGGAAAGGAAGGAAACTTTTGCGCTCATGTCCGGCAGCATGCGGGGATCTTTATCTAGGAAGCGCACCTTGACTAAAACTGTGGCTTTAGTGCGGTCAACTGTCGGCACAATGGCGTGAACCTCGCCGCGAAATCGTTTATCCGATAAAGCATCAAGCTGGATGTCGCAAGGCTGGCTGACCCGGATGGACGCGATGCTGGTCTCCGAGACATCCACTTCTACTTGCAGGGAATTCATATCGGCAATTGTTACAACAGCGGCTTTGGCTGTGGCGGCGGCTCCCAGCGGAGACACGATATCGCCGACATCAGCATTTTTAGTCAGCACCACTCCGTTAAATGGAGCTCGAATCAAAGTGTAGTCAAGGTTAGCTTTGGCGCCCGTAAGAACCGCCTCCGTTGCCACTACAGTAGCTTCTGCAGCTTTGACCCCTTCGATAGCGCGTTTGTAGTGGGTATTAACCGCATCATATTCAGATTGGGCAACATAACCACCTTCGGCCAGCCTTCGATAACGCGCGTAGTCCTTCTCGAGATTATCTCTATCTGCTTTGATTTGTTCCAGATTGGCGCGGGCGGTATTGAGGTTCGCGGCGGCTTGATCTTTTGCCGCGCTTACATCTGCGCTTTCCATCTGCGCAATAATCTGTCCTTTTTTAACTTTGCTCCCTTCTTCTACCTTCAGCGCTACCAGGCGTCCAGTTATTTTGGAGGCTACCGCTGCTTTACGCTGGGCAGCAATATAGCCGCTGGCGTTCAGCAGGGAAAGAGATTGGGAAGGATAAACCAGAGAGACGGTTGTTACATCAACGGTTATCGCCGGGGCAATGATTCCCACCCTGTAAAGAATGGCGATTATAAAAAAAATAAAGATAATGGCGGCGATGATGAACGGTTTCTTTTTTCGTCCGGCAGCAACGATAATCTTATCCACTCTTTCAATCTTCAGTTTGCTTAAATCTTCTGTAGGCATGATATACTCTCTTTGTTTTTAAACTCCAGCGCTTCAAGATATTATTTTTATATTGCTATTACTTTTTAAATAAAGAATTATAAATAAATTTGATATATTTATAACAGAACATCTATAACTTTACCACAATGATATAGAATTTTTTAGTAAAACCAGACGATCGACTTTCAAGATTATGAAGTTTTAAAACGGTAAACATCCGCGTAACAGTATTCCTTAAAGCCCGCCCGTTTATAAACATTCACTCCAAATTTAGATGCCTGTAAAATTACATTTCTAAATCCCGATTTTTTTGCGGCCTGCATTGCGGCCAAAGTTATAAGTATCCCCAAGCCCTTGTTGCGGTATGCGGGAAGAGTAGAAACATAGTAGATTCCTGCCGTGTTGTTATGTACAAAAAGTAGCGATGTGGCTGCAGGTTTGCCGTCGAAATAGGCCAGAAAAAGCTTTTGCGGCGCTTGACTGTCGAGGTCAAACGATGAAACAAAAGCTTTGTACTGCACTTTCACGCGCTGGGGTATTTCAAAACCATGAAAAGAAGTATCTTCCCAGATACGCAAATCGTTTTTGTCTTTAACCGGATAAATTGTTATATTGTCAGGGATTTGCTTTTCTAAGACTGAATCGTTCAAATCCGCAGCCATACAAGGAATTTTTTCAATTAAACGCAATCCGGCATCTTGTAACATAGCCCTGGTTTTCGATGATTGCCCGCGGGGATATATCCACCACCAGAAATGCAGATTTAATTTTTTGTAAATCTCCTTTATGTCGGTGATGGACTTGGCGTTATCATTGGTTAAAGGTTTTTCATTCCAAACCCAGTTGAGGTCAGCGATGGCAATTCCCGTGTTCATTGCCCAAATTGATCCGGCCTGAGTCAACGAAGAATTTAAGCTTCCCCAGTAACGCCCGACGGCAAAGGAATTTTCCTCGATGGATTCAATGAAATGCATAAATACTAAAGAAAATTGAAGGCAGCATTAGACAATTCGCATATACTGCATTACTAATATCTGGTTTTACGAAAATGTAAGCTTGCTTGAATATGTTATTTGAATCGAGCCTTAGCCTTGTCTAGTCCTTGCTTAAAAGCACTCCAGGCGCTTTCCACTCCCTGCTTGAGATCTTGCCAGGAGGCCTCGCTCGCCTGTTGAATTTCTGTTATCCTAGTTTTCGCTGAATCGTACTTCTGGCGTAATGTTTTGATTTGAGCTTCATAGTCTTCCTTGGTCTTTTTCGCTTTAGCCTCCAGCTTGTCTATTTCTGCGCTCCATTCATCGATCTGGGCTTTGAGTTTGGCTACATATGCGTCTTTTGTTTCCATACTATTGTCTCCTTTCAAGTTGTTGAAATTATTCCGCTCAGGCAATGCGGGCGAGCCTTGTCCAACTGTGGCTTTCCCAGCGTGGATCAATGCTATCGGGGATGGCAGCCGTGAACTGCAATCCGCATTTGAGAGCAAAATAGCGGTGCAGGGCCAGACATCCGGTTAATTCCGGATGAAATACTGTCACCAGAACATTTTCGCTTTCCGCCGCGGCTATGTAATCCTCAATTTTCAAAAGTATCCGGACATCCTTGCCAACTTTAGTGATTTTTGGCGCCCGGATAAAAGTCAGCGGTATCGGCTCTGCAGCTACAGTGGGAATCAACGCTTCCTTAACGAAACTATCAAGCTGGCTGCCAAAACTGTTGCGCTCGATCTCCATGTCGATGAGATTAAGGCAAGATGTTTCGTTAATTACTTTTTTGGCGAGCAAAATCGCTCCCGCGCAGGTGCCCCAAATTTTCATTCCTCTGCGATGAGCCTTGAGTATGGTTTCTGTAATTTCGAAAATATTTAGCAATTTCGCAATGCAGGAACTCTCGCCGCCGGGTATAATCAGGCCGGCCAAATCATTAAAATCGCCTTCTTTTTTTACTTTCTTATGGGCAATTCCCAGACGTTCCAGGTGGTCTAGGTGCTCATGCACTCCGCCCTGTAAGTCCAAAACTCCAATTGATGCAGATTTATTTTTTACCAGGCGTAAGGCCATATTCGCCTACCAACCGCGGCCGGCTAAAAGCTGATCAGGAGGGATTTGTGATATTTCCAATCCGGGCATGGCTTCGCCCAGTCCCATTGAAGCTTCCAATACCTTTTTCGGATCATTGAAATAAGCGGTCGCCTTGACTATTGCTCTTGCACGTAGTGCCGGATCGCTAGATTTGAAAATGCCGGAGCCGACAAAAATACCGTCACAACCTAATTGCATCATCAAGGCTGCGTCGGCTGGCGTGGCAATACCGCCCGCAGCAAAATTAACAACCGGCAGACGGCCCAACTCCTTGACTTTCAATGCCAGGTCATAGGGCATGCCGTTGGCTTTAGCAAAGCCGGTTACCTCTTCTTTGGGCATTTCAACTAACTGGCGGATTTCGCGATTCATGGTTCTCATGTGGCGAACAGCCTCCACGACATTTCCTGTTCCCGCCTCTCCTTTGGTGCGGATCATGGCCGCGCCCTCGGCGATCCGCCGTAGAGCTTCGCCGAGATTGCGCGCGCCGCAAACAAAAGGAATATTAAATTTTGTCTTATCAATATGGCATTCCTCGTCAGCCGGAGTCAGCACTTCGCTTTCATCGATATAATCAATCCGCAATGCCTCCAGAATTTGCGCTTCGGCAAAATGGCCGATGCGCGCCTTGGCCATTACAGGAATGGATACGGCTTTTTTAATTTTGGCGATCATAGCCGGATCAGACATTCGGGCGACGCCCCCATCCTTGCGGATATCCGCAGGTACGCGTTCCAGTGCCATTACGGATACTGCTCCGGCATCTTCGGCAATTTTGGCCTGTTCTACATTGGTTACATCCATGATGACGCCACCTTTTAACATTTGCGCCAGCTGGATATTTAATTCATGTCTTTTTGCATCCACTTAAATCGCCTCCTAACTTACTCGTAAAATATTAATACTTAATATCGGCTTTGTATAGCTAAATATTTTTCCTTCAAAAATCCGAAAAACGTATAAAAATTCATCAGGCAAATTCACTCTGCCTCTACCACAGCATCCTTGTTTTGATTTGTCGTTCGTTTAGATATTGTTTAATATTGGCAATCGTATAGGTGCGATAATGCACCATCGAAGCGATCAGCGCCGCATCAGCCTTTCCTTCCGTTAATACTTCCGCGAGGTGTTCGGGTTTTCCCGCTCCTCCCGAAGCGATAACCGGAATATTCACATTTTCGGAAATAAGCGCCGTTAAATTCAATTCATAACCGTTTTGTGTGCCGTCGGCGTCAATCGAATTCAGACAAATTTCACCGGCACCCAGTTTTTCCGCCTCTTTTGCCCACCAGAGAGCATCGATGCCCATAAATGTTCGTCCTCCGTTAATAACAATTTCGTAACCGGAAGGAATTTTAGCCGACATTTCCACTTTTTTTACATCCATACCCAACACTATGCATTGGCTGCCGAACGCTTTTGCGCCTTGCGTGATAATTTTCGGATCGGTGACAGCAGTGGAATTAACGCTGACCTTTTCCGCGCCGGCGAGAATGACCCGGCGCATATCTTCCACATTGCGAATACCGCCGCCGACAGAAAATGGAATAAAAATCCGCTGCGCCACATGACGAACCACATCAATCATTATATCGCGGCGCTCCGCCGAGGCAGTAATATCGTAAAACACAATCTCATCGGCACCCTCCTCGTAATATGCCCGTGCGGCTTCGACCGGATCGCCAATATCGACATTATCCTTGAATCTGATGCCTTTGGTGAGTTTTCCGTCGCGCACATCGAGGCAAGGAATAATTCTTTTGCTAATCATTTCCCCTCCAACGGCAGAAATTGCGCAGGATTTGCAGACCCGGGCGGCCGCTTTTCTCGGGATGAAATTGCATCGCTATCCAATTGTTGGCGGCCAGAACCGAACAAAAATTGATGCCGTAATCGGTGGTACCTAAAACGAGCGCGTCGTCTTCCGGGGCCGGATAGTAGGAGTGCACAAAATAAAATTCCGCCTCTCTTGACACCTCTTTGAATACTGGATGATCGCGATTAAATGAAACATCGTTCCAGCCCATGTGAGGAATTTTCAATTTACGACAGCCAATGTTTAACTCATCAGGAAAGCGCTTTGTCGAACCACGGACAAGCCCGATACACTTAGTTTCGTTTTCCTCGCTGTAATCGAGAATAATTTGAGTGCCCAGACAAATACCCATCAAAGGCCTGCCTGTCTTTATCCAGCCTGTAAGCCAGCTATCCAATTCCTTTCGGCGCAGATTAGCCATCGCTTCGCCTGCCGCGCCGACTCCCGGAAAAATAATGTGTGTTGCCGCGTCCAGCTTCTTTGTATCATCGGTTATTACAAAACTCTCATCGATGTTTTGCAATGCTCTGGCAACACTCGTCAGGTTTCCGGCCTTGTAATCAATGATTGCAATCATATTTTTATTACCAATTAACTGAAGAGGAGATTTAGCAATTTTTATGCACAACTTCCAATACTAATTTATATCCTTATAGTTTTTACCTTGATATGAATCTCGTTTCTCCAATTCCTTATTAATCGCGTTTAATACCTCTAATTTATTCATTGTCCAGTCAGGCGCAAGGAAAATATCGCGATAACCTTCGGCAGTTAACCGTTGGATTACCACCGTCGGCGGCAGAAATTCCAGAATATCAGCGACCAAAGAAACATATTTTTCCTTGGTTATAAGCTTAATTGATTCATTTTTGTACATTTCGCCCAAAGCTGTGTCTTCCAAAGCTAGTAATGAATGAATTTTGATCCCGTTTATCGGCAATGTTGCTAAGGACTGAGCTGTTTTCATAATATCTTTTTCGCTTTCGCCTGGCAAACCGACGATGATATGAACGCAAAGATTAATGCCGCGACCGGAACAGAGCTCGATCGCATCCAAAAACTGCCGGAAATTATGCCCCCGATTAATAAGTTGCAGTGTTTTATCGTGCATGGATTGTAATCCCAACTCGAGCCAGACATGATATTTCTTCGCGTATCCCTCTAATAAAGCAACTGTTTCCGGCTCAAGGCAATCCGGTCTGGTTCCGATGGAAAGTCCGATGACATCTTCCTGGCTCAAAGCTTCATCGTAGAGCATGCGCAATTTCTCCACCGGGGCATAGGTATTGGTAAATGTTTGGAAATAAGCAATAAATTTCGATGCGTGAGGTTTATAAAATTTCTTTCCGCTTTGAATTTGTTCAGCGACCGTCGGCAATTTGCCCTTCTGGCGTAATTTCGAACCTCTTCCATCACAATAAATGCAACCGCCGTAAGCAACACGGCCGTCACGGTTCGGGCAAGTAAATCCGGCGTCAATGGGTAATTTGTGCACATTACAGCCGAACAAATTACGCCAGTAACTTTTCAGATCATAATATCTTTTCTTAGTGAAACTCCAATTCCGAAAGAGAAGCGTATCGGAATTGGTTAGGTGAACAATCCCGCTCTGCGGAGGGCATACCTCTGAGCTAGCTTTGGAATCAGATTCCAAAGCGCCTTTCTGGGATTTATGCCCGTGATTATTCTTCCAGAAATCAGGTTTGGCCACAGCCACCTCTTTTTTATATTGTGTTTTTTTTGCAGCAATACTATCAATGAGTACCGGCTTTTTTCAAGGTAGCACCGCAGGAAAAAGCCTCGGTCGAATTGATCCTGAGCGAGCCCAGCGAGTTGAAGGATTAAAGTTGTTGAGAATTAACATTGATTGCACGCAAGCGCAAGTGCTTGATTTAAGGAGCAACAAACTTGACTGATAATTATGACATTCTGGTCATTGGCGGCGGCCATGCCGGCTGCGAAGCGGCGCTGGCTGCAGCACGCATGGGCTGTAGGACGCTTTTATTCAATATCAATCTGGATTCTATCGCGCTCATGTCCTGCAATCCGGCCATCGGCGGCTTGGCCAAAGGACAGCTCGTTAAGGAAATTGATGCCATCGGCGGCGAGATGGGCAAGGTTACAGACAAGACCGCTGTGCATTTCAGGATGCTCAATGCTTCTAAAGGTCCTGCCGTTCATTCTTCCCGGATGCAGTGCGATAAACAGCTCTACCGCCTGACGATGAAAGCCGTAGTCGAGAGTCAGCAGAATCTTCACATCCGGCAGGCGATGGTCGAAAACCTCGGCATTGAAAGTGGCAAGGTCGTAGGCGTGCTGGATCAAAGCGGATATTTTTACGGCGCGAAAAAAGTCATTATTACTACCGGCACTTTTTTAAATGGTCTGGTGCATATCGGCGCTTCGCAAACTGCCTCCGGCCGAGCTGGCGAACTCGCGTCCATTGGACTGGCAAACAATCTCAAACAGTTGGGGTTTGAAATGGGGAGGATGAAAACCGGGACCCCGCCTCGCCTGCGGGCTTCGTCCATTGATTTTTCCCGCCTCGAGCGGCAGGACAGCGATCCCGACCCGCAACCGTTTTCTTTTACCACCACCGCCTTGCGGGAAGAAAGACTACCCTCTTATTTTTCGGCCACATCCGCCGAAACGCATCGTGTGATTCGCGAGAATATTCAGTATTCGCCTTTATATGCCGGGGTGATCAAAGGCGTGAGCGCCCGCTATTGTCCATCGCTTGAAGATAAAGTCATGCGCTTCGGCGAGCGCGAAAGCCATCCGGTAGTGCTCGAGCACGAAGGACTCGACACGCAGGAAATTTACGCCAAAGGGCTGGGCAACTGCCTGCCGCTGGAATTACAATATCAGATTGTGCACAGCGTGAAAGGCTTGGAGCAGGCGGAAATTATGCGCCCGGCCTACGCCATCGAGTACGATTTTGTTCAGCCCAGCCAACTAAAATTAACATTGGAAACAAAGCTAATCCATGGCCTGTATCTCGCCGGTCAGATTAACGGTACTTCCGGTTATGAAGAAGCAGCAGCACAAGGTTTATGGGCGGGCATCAATGCCGCGCGCGCGGTGCAGGGCGCGCCTACTTTTATTCTGGATCGCTCGGAGGCTTACATGGCCGTGATGATTGATGACTTGGTCACACGCGGCGTGGATGAACCGTATCGTATGTTTACGTCGCGCGCGGAATATCGCCTCATACTGCGGGAAGATAATGCCGTCATTCGGTTGATGGGTAAGGGCTGTGAGCTGGGTTTGGTTGCCCGCAGACATTGCGCAGAACTGCAGGACAAAATGCGTCAAATTGAGCTGGGCATCAAGCGGCTGAAGGCATCACCAATCAAACCGTCGCCAAAAATAAACGCAAAATTAGCAAAATTCAATTCACCGCCTCTGACTAATCACACAACTCTTTATAGCCTCCTCAAAAGGCATGAATTATCTTATGACGATTTAGCCGGCTTTCCCGGCTGGGAGCCCGAAACCGATTCCTTCGTTAAAAAACAGGTGGAAATAGAAATTAAATATGAAGGTTATATTAAAAGACAATTCGAATCCGTCCAGCATTTGAAGGAACAGGAAAAAAAGAAAATTCCGCCGGACTTTGATTATAACTCCATTCCGGGGCTTTCCAATGAACTTAAAGTCAAGCTCACCCGCATCGCGCCCGCCACCATCGGCCAGATGGAAAGAATCCCCGGCATGACCGAAGGAGCCATCTCTGCTGTGCTGATAATGATGAAAAAGCAAGAACTCGCCGGGAACACCAAAAGAGAGAAAGATAAAGCTAATTAGTGGAAAATGCGCTTGATTTTATGTGATCATCAGCTTAATTATTAGAACGGTTTGATTTACATTTTTGTAAAAAACACGCGTAACTTTTTAGGTTATTGGAAAAAGTAAAGTTCGCATATTGATTGTTATGGTAAATAAAATAGATCAAAATTCATTAATAAATCCCAAAAGATTTCTTACTAATTTCTATGAAAAGATGGCATCATATCCAAAAGGACCAAACGCATTTCTTAAGGCTCGTGATAACGAGAAAGATCTCGAAATTTGGGCAGTTTCAATCATTCTAATTGGGCTTAATAAAATTACTAATAAACCTTGGTGGATACAAAAGCCAAAACCAAAAGATGATCCACCGGATGCTTTTTCTGTGAGTTATAAAATTGAAAAAGAATCAAATTTAATCGAATATGTTCCAATAGAAGTTGTATTTGTTCCAGAATATATAAGGCAACAAAGTTGGGATAGTTTATTATCTGATGAGCAAAATATTTATAATTTTTTGAATGACAAAAAATTTAATTTTAAATCATATGAACAAGGGACGCATCTTGTCGTATACTTTAATATAAAATTAGATAAATTCGATTTAGCAAAACTTTCCAATTTGATTTCAGAGAAAAATCCTAAATTTGCAGAAATTTGGTTTATTTTGAGTACAGATCCTATTGCAGAAAATATGTTAATCGAAAAAACTTTTCCTGAAAGATTACAAATTACTATTAGATTAGAAGATTGTTTATTAAAGGATATTGATACTATAACAAAGCAATCCACCTGACTTTAATGATTGCCTTACAGGCGTACATTCAAGCAGGTGATTTTTTCGTTATCCTTATCAACAATACGACATTATAGAGCCGCATCTAAATTTAACAATTGTTCGAGTTGAACAAAGATTCAGTTTAAAATTGGCAAAACCTTAAAAAATATTCATACCATTTCGATTTCAAAGGATAACGAGGCGGCAAGAAGGAGGCTCCGCAGGCGTATTACAAATACCTCGAGGAAGCCGACGACGCAGCTAACAAAGTTAGCCAAAGAAAGCGAATTGGGATCAAACATATTTGCCAAGATATCTCTCCAATCAGTTTAATCCCTCTTTTTTAATATTTTTTTACATCGTCATAAATTCTTACCTTTTGAGTCATAATTATCAAAAAAGGATCAAAATTGGTTCATTCTTTGCAATTTAATATACTGAAGCGCCAAAAACTGGTTGCTTTTAGAACAATTTTGTAACAAAATACTTTTTAAAGGTTGTTCAAGCCTTGACATGAGTAAAGTTTCGAAAAAAAATTCTGAGGAAGAGACAAAATTGAGTAATCACAGCTACGAAGAGCTTGCCGCACTGCATGCTATAGCTAAAATTCTAGCTCAACCCACAGATTTGCGTGACCAATTAGAACAGATTCTGCAGGAGATGAGTTCTCGGTTGGGTATGCAGCGAGGCATGATTTCGCTCTTAGATCGCGAAAAAAAGGAAGCCTGGCTGGATATCGCCCATGGCGTAAATATTGAAGGATTGGATGTAACGTATAAACCCGGAGAAGGCATTACCGGCGAGGTAGCCCAGACGGGACGCCCGATGGCTGTGGCTAATTTGGGACATGCCACTCATTTTTTAGATCGAACGGGAGCGAGACGTCATCTAAACAGGTCGGAACTGGCTTTTCTTTGTGTTCCCATTATCTATGACGACCATGTCGTGGGAGTTTTATCGGCTGATAAAGTCGCGCGCGAAGTGGAAGATCTGGATAAGGAACTGGCGATGCTTTCATCGGTCGCAGAAATAATGGCCAAATTCGTGCATATCAGAGCGCTGGAAGAGGAAAACAGGCGGCTGAAAAAAATTGTCGGCAGTACGCGAGCGCCTTCAATAGATATTATTGGCCATTCCAAACCGATGCAGGAAGTATTTGGTTTGGTCGCTCAGGTAGCCGATTCCAACACAACTGTTTTGATTTCCGGAGAGACCGGAACAGGCAAGGAATTAATCGCCCGGGCAATCCACATGAACTCTCCGCGGCACAATGGGCCGATAGTGCAGGTTAATTGTGCGGCTATTCCCGATACTTTGATTGAAAGCGAATTGTTTGGTCATGAAAAGGGAGCATTTACCGGCGCCCTGCAGCAACGGAGAGGAAGATTCGAAGAAGCCAACGGCGGAACGATTTTCTTAGATGAAGTAGGCGAGCTTTCCGCTGCGGCTCAGGTAAAACTTCTGCGTGTTTTACAGGAAAAAAGATTTCAACCCTTGGGCTCTTCCCGAGTTGTTAACGTTAATGTGCGCATTATCGCGGCAACAAATAGAGATTTAGAACAGGACATTTTAGCGGAACGTTTTCGTGCCGATTTGTTTTACCGTCTGAATGTTTTTCCTATTTATTTGCCTGCACTGCGCGAAAGAGGCAGTGACGTCATCTTATTGGCCGATCATTTTATTTTGAAATACAGCAAGGAAATGAACAAAAACATTAAAAGAATTTCGACATCGGCCATAGAAGTATTTCTATCCCATAAGTGGCCGGGGAATGTCCGCGAGCTGGAAAACTGCATTGAGCGGGCTGTTCTCTTGTCTAATACAGATACAATTGAGTGTATGCATTTGCCTCCTTCTTTACAACTGAGAGAAAAGGATTTGGACAAAAAAGATCGGGGCAAATTATCTTCTGCTGTGGAAGCACAGGAAAGATCATTGATTATAAATGCCTTGGAAGAAGCCGGCGGAAATCAAACAAAAGCCGCAAAAATGTTAGGAACCACCAAACGCATCATTCAGTATAAAGTCTCTAAACTGGGAATTGATCCGAAATTTTTCCGCAAAAAAAATAAATACGTCCATGCAGCCGAGTAAATAAATACCCGATAATTTTTATGCCGGCTACTCTTCCAGGCCATCATCTTCTTCTGCAGGAACAGCCGCTTTTTGAGGCATAATTTTTCTGTAGACTGCTGGCGGTGATTTTTTATCACCGGCAACCGTCAAAAGCCTGTCCACGGTGATATCGAAAAGTTTTTCGTTTTCCGTAAGGTACGGCAGGATCAGTTTCCAATCGGCGTCGGTAATTTCGGCAAACTCTCCCCCATTGAGCTGTTCATCGACAAGTTTTCTGTGCGGATCCCGGACATAAATTGCACCGCCGGAAGCAAGAGAAAAAATATTAGAGCCAGGATATGGTGAGTCGTATTCGTAAATCTCTCCCTTCTCGTCGTCAAAACCGATGCCATTGAGTATTACAAAACCGCCTCCTTTGAGAGGATCGCCCGCCATAAAAGATTCGGCAAGATAATCCAGGGCGGTGCCGTTAATCACCACGCGCGGTTTACCGACAGCATTAATTAAAGGTCGTCCCGCTGCGTTGCCCATAATATAGGCAGAGCCGCCTTTGGCGCCATACATGAATGTCTGGCCGACATCGCCAAACACCACAAGCTTTCCATCTTTCATAATTTGGCAGAGCTGATCCTGAGCGTTACCGTGAACGTAAATCTCCATGCCGTCAATGCCTGACGCCAGATAGTCGCCGGAAGAGCCGTAAACATCAATCTGTACGTCCTTCGTGGCAGGACCAAAACCACAACCGGTAAAGCGCTGACCACGATATTTGTAAACAATGAAATGCCTCCAGCCGAATTTAAAAGCTTTCACCATCATTACCGCATCGCAATTGTCGCCTTCCGGTTCGAATTGTCCGGCATCAATAATCAGAATTTTTTCATTATTTTTCGGTGCGCGAAGGTGATCGCGGCTCGCATAATTAATGCGGCTGAATCTAGATTGCGACATTTCCGTAATCGACGGAATGGAGTCGAAAATTTCATCCAGAGCTATCTTCACAACATGGAGCAGGGAGCTTCTTTTTATCGAGCCGGTATTGAATCTTCGATCAATCAAAAGTGTTAATGCGCTAACCGCTGCTTGTTTGCCTTTGTCACTTTTTAGTGCGTAGCTCTTGATTGTCTCAATGCAGAATCTGAGCTTATCGGGATTAAAGCCGCTAATATCGTCTTTTACATATTTAAACAATTTATCGGCAACGGCTACATAATCATTTTCGGTAAATGAAACAGCAATTTCTCCTTCTATCGGTTTGTATTCCTCTGTAACTGTTATCTTTTTAGCTATATCGCAGGCCGATTTGCCCTGCGGAGTTTTAATTACTTTTCCGAACTTGTCGGTACAAATAAGTTCTTTGCCTTTTTTCGTATCTTTAAGACTGAAAATAAATGCGCCGCCATCAGTGTGGCTGCCACCCCGGGCATTCCAATATTTGTCGGCGATAGGCCGGAAACGCGGATCTTCTCTTTCCAGAGAAATAAGCGTTGCATCAATGGCCTGTTTTTCCGAGCAGATCAGCCCGACCTGGATTTCCCCCTCCTGCAAGGCAAACACTTGCGGACGAAGCATAGCCGTGTCGGTAATACCGATTAGCTGAAACTGATTATTTTTTGCATCGTTCCTGGCGATGATGAAAAACCACGGCCCATCAGGCGAAGAATTGACGTGATGTGTTTGAATGGCTTTGTAAAGCTTCTGCTTTTCGGCCGGAAGCATATCAAAATCCATTTCCGAGGTCGGCGCCATGGCTTCGATCAAGTATTCCAGAGGATATTTATATACCCTGCTCCATAAATCAAGCAGCAGAGCCGCTTCCTCGGTATCTGTAAGAAACAACGGGTAGTAGTTTCGCTGTTTAAGATATTCGAGGACGGACTGATAGTTGGCAAAATCGCCGTTATGCACCAGAGCTTCATTGAGAGCGCTGAATGGGTGGCAACCGCCGGGATGCCAAACACGACCGCGGGTAGGGTAGCGCTGGTGGGCAAGCCAGGCATGAGCCTTAAAATCATCCAGTTTATAGTATTTGACAACATTTTCCGCGTAACCGACTATTTTCAGGATCATCATGTTCCTGCCGTGCGACATGACAAAAGCCTTCTTTTCGCCAAGAGATGCGTAATAGTGAGTGTTTATCTTAAAGCTGTTTTGATAGATAAATTCATCCTCGGCATCCCGCCTGTTCATAGAAGAAAATTTATTGTCCTTAATGAATTTATCCAGTACATCATCTTTGACGCGAACGAAATAACGCATAACATCCGGCGGCCGGACTTCCAGACCGATACTGCGGTAGTCGCCGATCGTAGCCAGCTTTTCCGCTTTATCAATCTTAAAATTGGGTTTGATAAATGTATTTTCCAGTTCCTCAAAGACGCTCGCATCAAGGAGGGCAATGTGCAGCATGTAATCCTCTTCCAGCACCCGCTGGGAAACACCCAATGACTCGGGAACAAACCCGACAGCTCCGATGCCGCCGCCTTTACCGTTACCCCTGTTGTGCATCTGTACGGATGGCTCAAAGATATTTTTCCCGGTTACGGGAATAGAACAGATAAACCCGGTAACGCCGCAGCCGCCCTCTTCTTCAGTGTTCGGGGTTAAAGGCGGCACCTGGCTGCATAACAGGGCGCGTGACTTAATTATTTTTTCAACATTATTCATTATTAGCAAACTCCGTCTTACCCCGTTAGAGAAAGTTACTAACTCTTGTCGGGGTTAAAATCCTATAAATGCCCGCTTCTCTAACGGGGCGAGTAATCTATGTGCTCCAGCAGATCGGTCCGGCCAACAAGCTCTCTGACGCTTCTCATACCGAACTTCTGGAGGATTTCCACGAGCTGGACATTCCAGGCATGGTACATGTTAGTAAGGCGCTGCGTAGCCCATTCTTCTCCAAAAAGA
The DNA here is from genome assembly GCA_050008655.1 of Smithellaceae bacterium. Classification (GTDB taxonomy): domain Bacteria; phylum Desulfobacterota; class Syntrophia; order Syntrophales; family Smithellaceae; genus UBA4810. The sequence continues at coordinate 16,792 of JBEKMF010000009.1, read as the reverse complement.
TCGGAAAGCTCGGAATCAGTTGAAGCAATACCACGAGCGCAACCGCGTCCCGACTCGCAGTTTCCACAGCGAACACATTCCAGCGAAATCAGTTCTGCTGTACCGATAACCGCGCCATCCGCGCCCAGGCAAATTGCTTTGGCCAGATCATGGGCAGTCCGTATTCCGCCGGAGGCAATGAGCGTCATAGCGTCTCTGGCACCTTCCTCCTTTAAAAAATTATGAACTTTTACTATGGCATATTCTATAGGCATGGCAATGTTCTTCTTAGCTATGTCGGGAGCTGCGCCGGTGCCGCCATAACCACCGTCAATATGAATAATATGCGCGCCGGCATAGTATGAACCGACGGCAACCATATCTGCATCATTAGGGGTGGAAACCTTAACAGAGACCAATGCACGGGGATTGACTTCTTTGATCCAGTCAATGTGCTTCTTATGATCTTCTATGGAATACACCGAGTGAAACGGAAAGGGTGAAAACAACGACGTACCCTGGACTGCTTCGCGCATTCGGGCAACACTTTGAGTATTTTTTTCTCCCAGAAGATGCCCGCCCAGTCCCGGCTTTGCACCTTGGGCATATTTAAATTCCACTATTTTCACCCTTTGTATTGTTTCTTCGCGTACACCGAAGAGACCGGTTGCCACTTGAGTAATAACGTGGTCGTCATAAGGTTGAAGCATTTCCGGGTATCCTCCCTCACCGGTACAGGTAAATGTATTCCATATCACGGCATTTCGTGCTTTGGAAAGCATGGTGGGCAGGCTGACCGAACCAAAGGACATCCCGCCGCCGTATACAGGAGTGGAAATGGCAACGTTCGGCCGGCCGTCATTTCTTCGGTTCAGGGGAATTTCCGTGGAGATTTCAGATTTATCGATTTTGGGCCGGCCGGGAGGAAATTTAAAGCGCAGTTTGTCAAAGCCGCCGCCGGAATTGCCGATATTATATTCGAGATCTTTTCGCTCCGGTGGATAGCCTGTTTCCGCCATGATCCAGGTTCCGGTAATCATATCCGCCGTCCAGCGATAATCCCCCAGGGTTTCATACATCGGATTCAGCGATAAGCTCAGCGCTTTGCGCGGGCATCTGGCAATGCAGTAAAAATCGTTGTTTTGGCATTCGAAGCCGATGCATTTATAGTTAATCGGCGGCCTTACCCTGTTATGTCCTTCAACCCTCTCATGAACTCCGTAGGGGCATGATTTGGCGCAAGTACCGCAGTTGATGCAGGCGTTAGACCTGGTGACTTTATATTTTGCTACCTGGTGCTTGAATCGCGAAGGCATCCTTTTAATTTTTACAGCCGAAGGTGGTTTCATACGTTTGCTTCTTCTCTCTTTTTAAATAATTTTCCAAATGTGTCATTGTCAATTTCTTCAAAGAAGATTGCTCTTCCGGATTCGCCGCGCAGACGGCGTGCTTCACGGATACCCATGGCGCCCATTACCTCCAGCAGCTGAGAATGCCATGCACCCATGAGGTTAATGATCCTTTGCGTTAGAGTTCGCAGAGGAATTTTTTCCAGTCCTTCGGGGATAATAAGCAGTTTTTCCGGCTCTTCATACAGACGGGCACCAAGCGCAATAAGCAACGGCAAATCTATGGCCGTTAAATCCGCACCGCAGATCATCGCCTTGGGCACATGTTCGGCCATAGCAATGCCTCCTGAGGCAATAATTGTAACTTCATCGCGGATTCTTTCATCAATTAATTTCAGATGAACAGCCCGGATAATATCCTTGATGCGACGGCGATTGTAATCAATTGAATCATTAACTTCCATACCGCGATAATCGGCTACGATATGGATGATCTCAGCGCCATTTTGCGTAAGCTTAGAAACAATAGTTTCAATTGATTTCATTGCCGGAATTCGAATGACCGTAAGCGCATTGCTTATCTTTTTAATTTTATCTTTTGCTGCAGCGAAATCACTCAGCAGTTCGTCCGTATATTCAATAGCCACAATTCTTGCATTTTTAATCAATCCTTGATGCTTGTCGATTTCTTTATGAGAAATTAAAGGGACGATGTTTTTAATGTATTTTTTTCTATCAGACGTAATATCACCGGTAGATAGTACGATACACGTGTTGAGCTCTGCAGCTGCTTTTATTAATGCAGCCTTGACCTTCGGGCTTAGATTATCAGGAGGAAGATCAAAGATTATGGGAATTGGAATATCGATTGTATCATGAACTTTCGATAACAATTTGCCTTTTTCGTCAAAGGTCAGGTGATTGAGTTTCCGGCCCAGTTCAACGGAGGTGTTGATATATTCCCGCCCGTGAATTCCGTCACGCGTCGGACGGACGATTTCGGACATGTCGGTCCACATACCGTCGAACCCCGGCCCCGTAAACGGGCCTCGATACCCGGCGCCTGTAACCGGAACCTTACCGTCCTCGGCCTGTTTCCATAAAGTAATAAACATATCGGACTTCCAGTAAGACCCGCCGATATTCAAAAAGTCCTTATCCAGAGATTTTTCCAGCGCTCCTCTCGGGCATTCTTGAATGCACCTAAAACAGTTTCTGCAGACTACAGTGTTAGGGTCGGCCATTTTTCGCGGATCATCTTTACGCCGCTTATGCGCCTCGTAAATGCACACCTTTGTACACTTCCCGCAATTAATGCAGTTTTCTCCCCGCTCAATATTAAATTTAAATACATAATCCAGATTAAGCGGCGTTACTTTGGAATGAATGTGATATTTTTTTGGCATAGTCCTTAATTCATCTTTTAAATAATAAAATTAGTATAAGGTGATTCAGTTATTTCGATCCACCATTTCCCAATAATCCTTGCTGGCGTCAACCTCTTTAAGAAATTCGTCAATTTTACCTTCAGGGCGGCCGAATTTCTCCTCGATTCTTTTTTCCAGTGCATCCCAGAGCAGCATCAACTCAAGATTAGTTTGACATATCTCCTCACAGCCTTTGCAATGCATGCACATAAATACATTTTCCGCTTCTTCTTTCGTCACTTTCTTACGATCAATTATCTTTTTAGCCAGAGCAATTTTTCCTTTGGCGGTCATTTCTTCATTTTTGGTAACAAGGTATGCGGGACATACGGCAATGCAGTTTCCGCATTTGGCACAGGCGTGTGTAGTGAGCTCGAAATCGAGACTATCAAGCTTCTTATGCTTACCCATGAGTAGTGTCGCAATTTTTCCGATAACAGGTGCCAGAAAAATCATTATTTTCATGAAAAAGCCAAAGATGCCTGGGCGAAAGACAAGCGCCGGAATATTCAACCATTTTGATTGGACGCTGAAAATTTTTCCCGGATTCATGATATTATTCGGATCAACCTTTGCTTTATATGCTATTAGAGCATTCTTTTTATCGCTGCTGTACAGATAATTGATAAAAGGAGCGTTCCAGATCCCCAACCCGTATGGTTCAGCCCCCATAGAAACGCTTGTTTGCGTGAGAATCATTGTCAGAGGTAAATTAATATAATATTTCAGTTTCCTTGAGTCGCAAAGAAAATTGGTCATAATGAGAGACATTTTTTCATCAATGATATAAGAATCGATGAATATTTCCACTCCGAAGTGGACACCCAGCCTTTTTGCTTTTTCAATAAAAGCTGCGGCCGAAGCAATGGGAATAATAGTTTCACTGGCCAGAATTGTAGGCCCAAGACGCTTCGTTTTCATGCCGAAGAGGCGTTCATTCCACAGGTAACTTGCGACGTAACGAGGTGCTTCTTCAATGTCGCCGGCTTGTACCATAAACTCCGAAAATTTCTTATCATCCTCAGAATTGCTTAATTCCACAAGCACTCCAGCCTTCTTTTTAAACACGCTGGAATGCATGATTTCATTTATGTCATTTAAGTGATTCTCATCAAGAAAGCGGATTACATCAGGGTTAAATTGCGCTGCAGCCTTGGTTTTTATAAATTTCTCAATAAACGCGAAAGCAGATTTGTCGTTTTCAAAATAAAACAGATGTGCATAAGAAGCCTGGGGAACATCGCGTAATTTAAGGGTTACTTCAACAATAATGCCAAATACACCTTCCGTGGAAACAAAATATGCAAAATCAGGATCAGTAGGAGTAATCTTTTTAGATTCACCAGATGGCGTTATAACTGTCATTGATATAATTTGGTTTGATAAATGACCATAGCGAAAACTGTTGATGCCGTAGCCGCCCGTTGCAATCCAGCCGGCAACTGTGGAAAACTTGCTCGACGGATATGTCATCAGGCATAAACCCTCTTTTTTGGCCATAATATCAATATCGCTCCACCTAGCACCGGCTTCAACAATTACCGTCTTTTGTGGTTTGTTTATATCAAGGATTCTTCGGAAAGGAGATAAATCAATTACAATTCCTGCATTTGTGGGAATGACACCGCCAAAACCCCATGATGCAGCGCCTCTCGGTATCACCGGTATTTTTTTATCGTTGGCAAATGCCAAGACTTTCTTGATTTCTTCGGCGCTCTTAGGCTGAACTACAAAATCGGGTTGAATTTCAAAAAAAGTTTTAGTCATGATTGCCGGAACATCACCAATATCATGACTGTACATTTCTCTTTCTTCGTCTTTGTCGATAATTTTTATATCGCCCGCATTTTTTTTGAATTCCTCTACCAATTTCATATTTTATATATCTCTTCCGTAACTATAATATTCAGAAATATTCAGATTTTTTATTCTCATTGCAGCACGAAAAATGTAGATTGCAGCTAGGGTTATAAAGCAATATAAGTGCCAACAAAAATTGTAAGTAAACAATGACCTCAAAATGGATTCTATATCCAATAGAAACCAAGAAATATTGAAGAGGCCAAGAATAGAACAACAAAAATAATTCATCTAATATGCAAAAAAAGCTTTATATTGATTCAATTAAGTTCGGGAAAACAAATCCGGAAACAATCACCGAATAAATTGTTGCAATATTGTTTTTTTTCCGCTATTGGTAACACAATATTGTTCGCTATAATAAATTAAGTTTGTCTTACTTATAGTAAAGATCGATCAATATCAATTGTTTTTTATTAATTTTCTTATTTTTATCTATCAGTCGCTAAAGATTCAGGGCTGTTGATGTATGAACAGATGCCATAATAATTAAATATATCTATGCCTCCGGTTTTTATCAATATTCAAAATAAGGTGGACTGGCGAATATAAATTCATATGAGATATAAATAAATATGATCGCCTTACGTGGCATATTTTTCGCGTTAGCCGACCACTTAGGCTTATAATAACTACGTTTAGTGCCACTAAGAAGAGAAATAAATATTTGCCGTCTATTTGCTCCGGCTTATGTCTTAAGCCTGCCTCTTATAAGGTGTGGTGATACAAAATACTTTAAATTGATGGAGAAATTATGAAAAAAACAAGACCAATGATAGCAACTGAAAGAAACTATACGATCGAGAAAGAGAAATTCATTCCTGTATCTGAATACTACGGTGAAGATACTTTTAATTACAAGGTAATGAAAGAGAAGTTGCCGAAAAGCGCATATAAAAAAATAATGGACGCGATCAATGAAGACAAGATTCTGGATCTGGAGACGGCGGATATCGTAGCTCACGCCATGAAGGAATGGGCGCTGGAAAAAGGAGCGACTCATTTTGCCCACTGGTTCCAGCCGATGACCGGTATTACCGCCGAAAAGCATGACGCGTTTGTCGATCCGTCCGGGATTGGTGAAGTTGTGGAGAGATTCTCCGGCAAACAGCTTGTTCAGGGCGAGCCGGATGCGTCCAGTTTTCCCAGCGGCGGTATTCGAGCAACCTTTGAAGCCAGAGGTTACACAGCCTGGGATATGTCTTCACCTGCTTTTATCAGAAGAAACGGCATTTCGACAACATTGTGCATTCCTACCGCTTTCATTTCCTATACAGGTGAGGCCCTCGACAAGAAGACACCGCTCTTAAGATCGAATAGAGCAGTAAACATTAGCGCATTGAATACGCTGAAACTTTTGGGGAGTAAAAATGTTAAAAAGGTTTATGCTACCCTGGGACCGGAACAAGAATATTTTTTAATTGACATGGATTATTTCTTCAAACGGCAGGATCTTGTGCTTGGCGGTCGTACTATTGTAGGGGCGCCTCCTGCTAAAGGTCAGGAGTTGGAAGATCAGTATTTCGGCAGCATCAAGGAAAGAATGTCTTCTTATATGCACGATGTGGAAGAGGAACTTTTTAAATTAGGCATTCCGGCAAAGACCAGACACAATGAAGTAGCTCCTTCCCAATTCGAAATCGCCCCAGTATATGAAGAGGCCAACCTAGCGGTTGATCATAATCAGCTGGTAATGGATACAATGAAGGCAGTAGCAAAAAAACATAACCTTGCCTGCTTACTTCACGAAAAGCCCTTCGCAAAAATAAATGGTTCCGGGAAACATGTTAATTGGTCACTTTCCGACAACAACGGGAACAATCTATTGAACCCCGGAAAGACTCCTCATGATAACATTACATTTCTCGTATTCCTGGTTGCTGCAGTTCGTGCCGTCTATAAGAATGCTGATATCCTCCGGGCCTCTGTAGCTACTTATGCCAATGATCACCGGCTAGGCGCTAACGAAGCTCCGCCAGCCATTATTTCCGTATTTCTCGGTGATCAGCTCACCAATATTCTGACAAATATTGAAAAAGGAATAGTTACCAAAGCTACAAACGCTGAAATTATCGACCTGGGCATTTCATCCCTCCCGATCTTGAGCAAAGATAATACTGATCGCAATAGAACATCGCCTTTTGCTTTTACCGGCAATAAATTTGAGTTCAGAGCCGTTGGTTCATCGCAGTCTATTTCTTTCCCCGCCACAGTACTTAATACAATCGTCGCTGAAAGTCTCGATTATCTGGCTGAAAAGATTAAAGCAAAGGATGCCCAGAATATTAATCAGGCCGTATTTGAGGTCTTGAAAAGCGAGATCAAAGACATAAAACCAGTATTATTCAACGGGGACAACTATACCAAAGAATGGGAAGCGGAAGCAAGCAAACGAGGTTTGCCGAATGATAAAACTACGCCCGTCGCACTGAAAGCATTGGTTACCGATAAGGCGCTGAACCTCTTTGAAAAATATAAAGTTCTTTCGAAAGTCGAGCTCAAATCCAGATATTTAATCTACATAGAAAAATATATCAAAGATCTGGAGATAGAAGTCAAGTGCCTCAATAATATTTGCATGAGTCAGGTGATCCCGGCTGTGTCTGCATATCAGAAAATACTTGCCCAATCCATTAATGCAACAAAAGAAGCGCTCGGTAATTCAGCGGTTCTTTCCGCGCAAAGAGAAATTTTAAAAAACATTTCAAAGCTGATTAACAAAATCTATTCGACTAATAAAGAAATCTTTTCCAAAGTTGAATCGGCATCTTCAATCCATGATGAGTCGAAAAAAGCGGATATGCTTTGTAACAAAGTAAAAACTAAAATGGATGAACTTCGCGAACATGTCGATGAACTTGAAGGTTTGGTGGATGATGAATTGTGGCCGATGCCTAAGTTCTGGGAAATGCTGTTCATTAGTTAAATGATACCCTCGAGCAGGGAACGGTAGCGACCGTTCCCTGCATCTTTAATGATTGACGTAGCCGAAAAAAAAAGTTAGAACCCTCCCGCCTGTAAAGCATAAGAAAGGGAGCTGCTTGTTATCAGCAACCAATGATCTGTCCCCCCTTTCGGTCTCATAAAATCTTTAACGGTTGATAAAACACTGAAGGATGTTTTTGTCCGGAGGTAAAGCAAAAAATGTCCCTGTTAAATAAAGAGCCTAAAGCTTTGCTCGTCCTGGAAGACGGCAGTATTTTTGAGGGTTTTGCCTTCGCGGGAAGCGGCGAAACTATGGGCGAGGTTGTTTTCAACACGGGCATGACCGGCTATCAGGAAGTCATTACCGATCCTTCATATAAGGGCCAGATTGTGGCGATGACCTATCCACTGGTTGGCAATTACGGCATTAATGAAGAAGATATGGAATCGGCCGGTATTCATCTGGAAGGATTCATCGTTAAAGAATACCAACCCCATCCCAGCAACTGGCGGATGCGCCAAAGCTTGAAATCATTTCTGGAAGAACACGGGAAAATAGGTATAGAGGGAATCGACACCCGCGCCCTGACACGCCGTCTGCGTCTTTCCGGCGCGATGAAAGGCATCATTTCCACAAAAACAAAAGATATTGAATTGCTTCTTAAGCAGGTGAAGGCATATCCCGGCCTTGTCGGACGTGATTTAGTCCGGGAAGTAAGCTGCACCAAACCTTATCTATGGAAAAATGGCGCGCCTCATGCAGTCAAGCTTACTTCCAAAAAAACGGCTAAAAAATTACGTGTTGTCGTGCTTGATTGCGGTGTTAAATACAATATTTTAAGGCTTTTAGAAAAAAACGGTTGTGAAGTAGTTGTTGTTCCCGCTTCTTCTACCGGTGCGGATATTATGTCCTATAAACCCGACGGTGTCTTGCTTTCTAACGGTCCCGGCGATCCGGCTGCCCTGCCATATATTGTGGAGACTTCTCGCGTCTTGGTCGGGAAGCTTCCTATATTCGGAATTTGTTTGGGACATCAAATAATCGGTCAGGCAATCGGCGGCTATACCAGCAAGTTGAAATTTGGTCATCACGGCATTAATCAGCCGGTAAAAAATATGGATACGGGGCGTATTGAAATCACTTCCCAAAATCACGGTTTTGTCGTTGTGCCCGAATCGGTGAAAAATAAAGCGAAAAAAACCTTCGACAATTTAAATGATGCAACCTCCGAAGGCATGAAAATGCCTTTGACCATGTGTGTGCAATATCATCCGGAGGCGGCACCTGGTCCGCATGATACAGATTATCTATTTAGGCAGTTTGTTCAGATGTTGCGGAAAGAAAGGCGGAAAGCCGCGTGATTTTAATAATCGATTTCGGATCACAGTACAATCAGCTGATTGCCCGGCGAGTGCGAGAGAATCATGTATATTGTCAAATCGAACCACCTAATATTTCGCTTTCCGCAATTAAGGCAATAAATCCGGAAGGAATAATCCTGTCAGGCGGTCCGGCAAGCATTTATAGCACGGGCGCACCGCGGGCCGATAGCGGCATTCTTAAACTGGGCATTCCTATACTGGGCATTTGTTACGGCCTTCAATACATGGTTGACGCTTTAGGCGGGCGAGTGGAGCAAGCCGCAAAACGGGAGTATGGCTTTGCCGAACTCTTAGTAAAAAAGAAAAAGGGAATCTTCAAAGGTGTTGATAAAGAAACTCAATGCTGGATGAGCCACGGCGATAAGATTGGCCAACTGCCTACCGGATTTGTCATTACCGCCTCCACGGAAAATACGCCCATCGCTGCGGCTGAAGATTATAAAAACCGCTTTTACGGTTTGCAATTCCATCCGGAAGTAGCCCATACCCACGCGGGCAAAAAAATATTAGCCAACTTTTTATTCGATATCTGTGGCTGCAAAAAAACCTGGTCGATGAAATCATTTGCCAATCAGGCCATTGAGGAAATAAGAAATCAGGTTGGATCGGAAAAAGTAATCCTGGGCCTCTCCGGTGGAGTTGATTCTTCCGTAGCCGCCGTTTTACTGCATAAAGCTATAGGCAAAAACTTAACCTGCGTTTTTGTCGATAACGGTGTTTTGCGCGAAAATGAAGCCGGGCGTGTAATACAAATGTTTAAAAAACATTTGCACATAAATTTGCGTTTCGCGCGCTCCGGGAAGTTGTTTCTTAGGCGATTGAAGAGGGTAACCGATCCGGAAAAGAAGCGCAAGATAATCGGTCGTACTTTTATCGAGGTTTTTGACTGCGAAGCCCATAAAATTGAAAACGTGAAATTTCTGGCGCAGGGCACTCTTTATCCCGATTTAATCGAGTCGCGGTCCGCTTTCGGCGGCCCCAGCGCTGTCATTAAATCGCACCATAACGTCGGCGGCCTGCCAAAAAAGATGAATTTAAAACTCATCGAACCGCTCAAGCATCTTTTTAAAGATGAGGTACGGCTTTTGGGGAAAGAACTAGGTTTGGCTGATGACGTTCTCTGGCGGCAGCCGTTTCCGGGTCCCGGCCTGGCTATCCGTATTATTGGCGAGGTGACCGCACAGAGATTGTCGGTATTGCGAGCAGCGGATACAATTCTGTTGGAAGAAATCCGCGCGAATAACCTTTATTACAAACTTTGGCAATCTTTTGCTATCCTGCTGCCCCTGAAGAGCGTGGGGATAATGGGGGATCAGCGCACCTATGAAAATATCCTGGCTATCCGCGCGGTAACCAGTGACGACGCCATGACGGCCGATTGGGCGCATCTGCCGCATGATCTTTTGGCGCGGATTTCCAACCGTATTATTAATGAAGTGCGTGGTGTAAACCGTGTTGTGTACGATATCAGCTCCAAGCCGCCCAGCACAATCGAATGGGAATAAATCCCGTTAGAAATTCATACGGAATATTTGAATCCTGCGTATGAATCGTCCTAATCGGTAGCCAAAATCGTATAGAGGTGGGTAAAATTTCTAACGGGATAAAATATATTTAAAGAGTAAAAGTAGTGCCGAAACGTAAAGACATAAAAAAAATACTGCTTATCGGTTCGGGGCCGATCATCATCAGCCAGGCCTGCGAATTTGATTACTCCGGAACTCAAGCTTGTAAAGCTCTGCGGGAAGAAGGCTACAAAGTTGTTTTAATCAACAGCAATCCGGCTACAATTATGACCGATCCGGAAATGGCCGATAGAACCTATATCGAACCCATTACAGTCGAAGCGGTGGAGAAGATTATTGCCCGCGAGCGGCCGGACGCGCTGCTTCCCACTTTAGGTGGCCAAACAGGATTGAACACAGCCGTAGCGCTCGCCGAAAGCGGCGTTCTTAAAAAATACGATGTGGAAATGATCGGGGCGTCACTCGAGGTAATCCAAAAAGCGGAAGACCGCGAAAAATTCCGGCACGCGATGGAAAACATCGGCTTGCGTGTGCCGAAAAGCGGTTTTGCCCGCTCTCTGAGCGATGTTTTAAAAATTGGCGATGAAATTGGATTCCCCCTTATTATACGGCCTTCCTTTACGCTGGGCGGAACCGGCAGCGGTGTGGCTTATAATCGCGAAGAGCTGATGGAAATAGCCAAAGGCGGCCTGGATGCGAGCATGATTTCCGAAGTTATGATCGAAGAATCGGTTCTGGGATGGAAGGAATATGAACTGGAAGTTATGCGTGATAAGGCCGATAACGTCGTCATCATTTGTTCCATTGAAAATTTCGACTCGATGGGGGTACATACCGGTGAATCAATTACCGTCGCCCCGGCGCAAACTCTGACTGATTGCGAATATCAAATCATGCGGGACGCCGCCATTGCCATTATGCGGGAAATAGGCGTGGAGACCGGCGGGTCCAATGTTCAGTTTGCCGTGCATCCGCATACCGGTGAATTGGTTGTAATCGAAATGAATCCAAGGGTTTCGCGCTCTTCGGCGCTCGCCTCGAAAGCCACAGGCTTTCCTATTGCCAAAATAGCCGCTAAACTTGCTGTCGGTTACACGCTGGATGAAATTCCCAACGACATTACCCGCGAGACGATGGCTTCTTTTGAGCCGACGATAGATTACTGCGTCGTCAAAATTCCCCGCTGGACGTTTGAAAAATTTCCTCAAGCGGACGATTTTTTAACTACCTCTATGAAATCCGTCGGCGAGACTATGGCTATCGGCCGGACTTTCAAAGAATCCCTGCAAAAAGCGGTTCGTTCCCTGGAAATCGGGCGTTTCAGTCTTGATCAAAATCTACCCGCTGATTTGAAGGATAAAACCGAATTTCTAAAAAACAAGCTTCTCAAGCCCAATTCTTTAAGATTGTTTTACATTGCTGCAGCGTTACAAAACGGTATGGACATAAAAGAAATACAGCGGCTTACCCAAATCGATCCCTGGTTTTTGCATCAAATCCAGGAGATCGTGGATGCCGAAGATGAACTGAAAAGCTCTGCTCCATCCGTGGAATTGCTAAGAGAAGCAAAGAAAATGGGTTTTGCCGATAGGGCGCTGGCTTCTTTTTGGAAGATGACGGAGTTGGAAATTCGGAAGTTTCGCGAACGGGAAAAAATTATCCCGGTATATAAGCTTGTCGATACCTGCGCGGCGGAATTTGAGGCCTATACACCTTATTACTATTCCACTTATGAAACGGAAAACGAAACCCGGCCGTCTGCCAAAAGAAAAGTGGCGATTATCGGCGGCGGCCCCAATCGCATCGGCCAGGGAATTGAATTTGATTACTGCTGCGTCCATGCTTCGTTTGCCTTGCGCGAAGAAGGCGTCGAGAGCATCATGATCAATTCCAATCCCGAAACGGTCAGTACCGATTATGATACATCCGACAAACTCTTTTTTGAACCGGTAACGCTGGAAGATGTTTTACACATTCTGCAGACAGAAAAACCCGAGGGAGTAATAGCTCAATTTGGCGGACAGACGCCCCTTAATTTAGCCAGGGGATTGGAGGCGGCCGGAATAAAAATAATGGGAACATCTCCCGATTCTATTGACCGGGCGGAGGATCGTGACCGTTTTCAGGAAATTGTCCGCAAGCTGAACCTGAATCAGCCCGATAATGATACGGCCAGAAATGTGGGAAAAGCTCTGCAGGCCGCCGAGCGCATTGGCTATCCGGTGCTGGTGCGGCCGTCATATGTATTGGGCGGCCGTTCCATGGAAATAGTATATGAACCGGAAACTCTCGGCGCCTTCATGGAAAGGGCGCTACTTGTTTCTCCCGAGCATCCTATTTTAATTGATAAATTTTTAGAGGATGCCATAGAAATAGATGTGGATGCGATCAGCGACGGAGAGATGACCGTTGTGGCCGGCATCATGGAACATATCGAAGAAGCGGGAATCCATTCGGGCGACAGTGCCTGTATTCTGCCGCCCATGACAATTTCCGCTCCTCTTTTGGAACTGATTAAAAAGCAGACAAAAATGCTGGCTTGCGAATTAAATGTCGTCGGTCTCATGAATATTCAGTATGCCATTAAAGACGGCAAGTTGTATGTGCTGGAAGTCAATCCCCGCGCGTCACGCACCATTCCTTTTGTTAGCAAAGCGATCGGCGTACCTCTGGCCAAGCTCGCCACCAAAGTTATGCTGGGCAAAACTTTAAAAGAGTTGGGATTTATTGAAGCGCCGGAGCCTGAATATGTCTCCGTCAAAGAAGCTGTTTTTCCCTTTAATCGTTTCCCTGATGTGGATATTCTGCTGGGGCCGGAAATGAAATCCACCGGCGAAGTTATGGGGATAGACCACTCTTTTGGTCTGGCCTTTGCCAAATCGCAAATGGCGGCCGGATTCAAAATGCCGACAAAAGGCACTATCTTTATCAGCGTTAATGATTATCATAAGGATAAGATTGTATCGCTGGCGGAGTCTTTTCAGGACATGGGTTTTAAGATAATAGCTACGAAAGGTACGGCCCAATACTTAAAGGATCATGGCATTGAAGCCGGCGTGGTTTTTAAACTCAGTGAGGGGCGACCGCATATTGTGGATTACATTAAAAACGGCGATATCCAGATGGTAATCAATACCAGCATGGGCCGCAAATCTTCGCGGGATGCTTATCATATTAGGCGGGGCGCGCTTATTTATAATATTCTTTATACGACGACCATTGCGGGCGCACGTGCTCTGTGCGCAGCCGTATCGGCAATAAAAAGCGAGAACTGGCAGGTTCGTTCATTGCAGGAATATCAAAAGATATAGAAAGAGAATTATATGTCGTGTTTATTCGAAGAAAAATCAGATGAATCCGGCCGACCCCATGAAGAATGCGGATTGTTCGCCATTCATGGCCATGAGGATGCAGCGAGAATTACTTTTTTTGGTCTTTTTGCCTTACAACATCGCGGTCAGGAATCCGCCGGCATTGTCACTTCCGACGGATGTAACGTTTCGGAGCACAAGGGCATGGGGCTTGCTTCCGAAGTATTCAAAGAAGCAACTCTGCAAAAACTTGTGGGGAAATTGGCCATCGGGCATGTCCGCTATTCCACAACCGGTTCTTCCACTCTTTCCAACGCCCAGCCTTTCCTGGTGCATTTTGCCGATGAGTATTATGCTCTGGCGCACAACGGCAATATTATCAACGCGCAAAAATTGCGTGAAGAGTTGGAAAACAGCGGTTCTATTTTTCAATCCACAATGGACAGTGAAATAATCATTCATCTCATGGCGCCGCATTTAAAAAACGGTTTAGAAAAAGCACTGACTGTCGCCCTTTCCCGCGTGGAAGGAGCTTATTGCCTCATTATGCTGACGAGGGATAAAATTATTGCCGCCCGCGACCCGCGAGGCTTCCGGCCGATGGCGTTGGGAAAACTTAACGGCAATTGGGTTGTCGCCTCCGAAACCTGCGCTTTTGATCTGGTGGGTGCCGAATACATTCGTGATGTCAGCCCCGGCGAAATCATTATTATCGATAAAGATGGTTTAAAAAGTCTGACACCGTTTCCCAAAGTAAAATCATGTCACTGCATTTTCGAGTTGATTTATTTTGCCCGCCCCGATAGCCAAATCTTCGGCCAGAACGTCTATTTGTGCCGCAAAAGATTGGGGCACGAACTGGCGCGTGAATATAAACCTAAAGTGGATATTGTTATGCCGTTTCCCGATTCCGGCAATTACGCGGCATTAGGTTATGCTGAAGAAAGCGGCATTACTTTCGAGATGGGTATGATTCGTAATCATTACGTTGGCCGAACCTTTATTCAACCGACCCAGCCGATGCGCGATTTTGGTGTACGCGTAAAACTCAATCCCGTAAAGCCGCTCCTGGCCGGGAAAAAAGTCTTGATTGTCGAGGATTCCATCATCCGCGGAACTACCAGCCGCAACCGCGTGCAGAATTTGCGGGGAATAAAGATGAAAGAAATTCATATGGCGATTAGCTGTCCGCCGACAATTTATCCTTGCCCCTACGGCATCGATTTTTCATCCAAAGGGGAATTGATTGCGGCGAAAAAAGAAAATGAAAAGGCCATTGCCGAATTTATCGGTTTGGATTCCCTGCATTACCTGACGGTAGAAGGCATGGTTAAGGCAACCGGCATGGATAAAGATTGTTTTTGCCTGGCTTGCTATACTGGCGATTACCCCCTCGCCCCGCCAGAAAAAATTGATAAATTCTGCCTGGAAATGAAGTAGCTTTTCCCCTCAACCCGACTGGGGAGTGTAATAGTGCACATAGCCACGCCCATTTGCCCGGCGGGTTATCTTTTCGTCATGAAAACGAAAGGCAACAAACTGCAGCAATAATGAAAAAAACTATTTCCCCAACAATCCCCACTGATTTTGAAAGAATATTTCACCCGCAAAACATTGCCATCATCGGTGTCTCTGCGGACGACGGTCGTGTGGGATTCGGCAGTGGTATGTTTCGTGTCCTCAAGGCTATGGGCTTTGAGGGTAAAATATTTCCGGTCAATCCCAAAGGCGGAAATTTAGACGAATTACAAATCTACAGGCAGGTGGAAGATATTCCGGAAAAAGTCGATTTCGCCATCATCACCGTTGCGGCAAAACTGGTACCGGAAGTGCTGGAAGGCTGCCGGCAGAAAGGTATTGAAGGGGCCGAGATCCTCTCCGCTGGTTTTAGCGAGCTCGGAACGCAAGCAGGAAAAGAGTTGGAAAATAAAATTCAGCAAATCACTGCGGCCGGTATCCGGGTGGTTGGGCCGAATTGTTTCGGTATTTATTGCCCCCGAAGCGGTTTAACATTGCTTCCGGGGCCGGATCTGTCGCGTCAAACCGGGTCTGTGGCTTTTCTTTCTCAAAGCGGAGGCATGGCCATTGACCTTGCCCATAAAGGAAAATGGATGGGCATTAGGTTTAGCAAAGTGGTCAGCTTCGGCAATGGCGCGGATTTGCGGGAAACGGAACTATTGCAATATCTGGCAGATGATTCCGAAACAAAAGTGATCGGTATGTACATCGAAGGCATCAAAGACGGCGATGCCTTCGTCGAGTCAATGAAATATACCACAAAGAAGAAACCGGTTATTGTCTGCAAGGGCGGGCTCTCTAAGGCTGGTCAGAGAACCGTTGCCAGCCATACGGCTTCGATGGGAGGAAGCCGTGTAATCTGGCAATCCGTTCTGAAGCAGGTAAACGCCATCTCGGTTGCGGATCTGAATGAACTCGCCGAAGCCGCCCTGGCTTTTTCTTTACTGCCGCCGGGAATTTTTAAAAAAATCTCTGTCATCGGCGGTGGCGGTGCGCTGGGAGTCGGCGCCGGCGATGCTGCTGAAGCTCTGGATATTGAAATACCGCCTTTCAGTGCCGAGCAGCAGGAGAGCATCGGCAAGTTCCTGCCCAAACCCGGTTCCAGCGCGATCAATCCCATTGATGTCGCCAATCCCTTTGTCCCGCCGCAAACACTCAAAGAAATTCTCCTTCAGGCGGGCAAAGACGGCCGCGTTGATCTGCAAATCATCATCTCTCTTCTTTACCATTACAAGACAATGGCAACAGCCATAGGTTTAAAGGTTGCCGAGGTTGTTCCCTTTCGGGAGCTGGCCGACGCCATTCACGATGTTGTCAAGATTACGGGTAAGCCTGTAGTTGTCGTTTTGCCCAATCCGAAAAAAGGATGGGATGACCTGGATATCAATGAAATGCTCGTGCTGGCCCGTCGTGAATTTCTGGAACGCGGTCTGCCGGTATTTGATGAACTTCCGGAGGCCCTGCGGGCAATCAGCCATATGAATGGTTACTTTGAACAAAGGAACGCTGATAAT
>JBEKMF010000089.1:0-9793 GCA_050008655.1 Smithellaceae bacterium | reverse complement strand
TGCTGAAATTATCCGGCTTTGAACCGGCGCTTGACCACTGCATCAGATGTAAAACTCCTGTTACCAACGGCAGTTCATATTACTTTTATCCGCGGGATGGTGGAATCAAATGCGCGGCTTGTGCTCAGCCCGAAAGATACGACCAGTCCATTTCCGCGGGTACCGTGCGGACATTGCTTTTAGGCAAGGACATGGACATTGATAAAATTAAGCTGATAGCTTTATCCGATAGTTTAGCAATGGAATCCCGCAACATCCTCATCGGCTTTATTTCTCACGTACTGGGCCGGGAAGTAAAATCATTAAAGGTCATGGAGCAGGTGCGCAAGCTCTGTACATAATGCTTACACCTACAAGTCTACACAAACAGGTAAGAGAGAAGCATTGAACATTACCATTTGAAAGATGCATTTTTATTCTGATCAGGAGAAACACCCGCCGTAACTTCAATTCCAAAGAAAAGATCAGGTCTTCATTAACAAAATTAATTTACAAAAATGGTAACTAATAATTGAAAATATCCCCTATCAAAGGTTATGCAACAGCCTTTTTTTATGATATATAATCTGCAGTGTTGTTAATGAGTAAGCAACAATTTATTGGACAATCAATCCAGAAAGAGGGAGGAACTCAAACATGTCGATAGCATCGGTAATAAAAGATATGCAGAAATTTATTGGCAAGGAAGTTTATCTTTCTGATTGGACACAGGTCACTCAAGACCAGATTAACAAATTTGCCGATAGTGTTCACGATCATCAGTGGATCCATGTAGATGAAGAAAAAGCAGCCAAGGGTCCTTTCGGCAAAACCATTGCCCACGGATTTCTTACGCTCTCACTTCTATCTTTTTTCAGTTATCAGGCGCCAATTAAGCTAGAAGGAGCTAAAATGTCAATCAACTATGGTCTGGATAAAGTGCGGTTTATCAATCCTGTTGTTTCCGGAGCAAAAATCCGTGATCACATTGTTTTAACAGCACTGGAAGAAAGGCCTGATAACAGAATTCTTATGACTCTAACACACACTATCGAAATCGAGGGACAGGAAAAGCCTGCTTGTTTTGCGCAGGCGCTGGCGATGATCTTTTTTTAGTAGTATTATTGGATGCAAGAAAATATCCATTGTCAAAAATGCGGAGAATAGAATGATGATAAGGTAACAACCCATTCATTCTTGTCGGAGTGAACGCCTTCTTGACCTAATACGTACAATTTTGTGAGTCGCTTCAATCCTTCCACATTTTTCGGGACGGACTAATTAGAGATTCTCCTTCGTGTGTCTGATTTTTTATGAAACAAAAAAACACAGAGGAAAATTAAAGAATTTGCCCCTTCATATAGTCTAACAGCAGTTTAACACTCGTTGTTTTAAGGTTTTCTTATTGAATAATCATACCATGATCGAGAATTGAAGGCTGCCTTGACGATATTTACGGCTGCATCTACGTTATAATGGACTGTATTAAGCGTCAGGTCATAATTAACAGGATCATCGAGTTCAGCATTAAAGTATTTTTTAATAAAAGCTCTTCGGTCTTTCTCGGTTTTAATGATTCTTTTTTCCGCCTCTTCATAGGTCACATCATAAGCATGCATGACATTGCGGACTCTGACGTCCATGGGCGCAACAATGAACAGGCGGAGACAGATCTCACTGGGCAGGATATACCCTATCCCTCTACCAACGATGACTGCATGACCGTGCGCCGCTATGGCGCCGACAACTTTTGTAAGATGAAGAAGATATTCATCAGGCCAGAGATGGTGTTTTTTTTCCATAGAACCGATCAAGTCATCCAGTATAGAACGATCCTGCTCATCGAGGGTGGCAATCACAGCCTCACTCACCTGAGCGCTCTTCGCTACCTCTTCCACAATTTCATTGTCGAAAAGATCTATGTTTAAATCTTCCGACAGTTGCTTCGCCAGTTTATCCGCACCGCTTCCCGGCAACCTTGAAATGGTAATGACGGGACGGATAGGTTTTTTATATTTCTTTTTCTTATTCAACTCCCATTTTTTTACTTGCGCGGCGATGATTCGCTCCACCAAGGCTTCCCTTGATTCAAATGTTTCCATGACTCCTCCCTGTTGATTCTCTCTATTATTCACCTTCAAGATGTTTGTTAATTTACTTTGCTTTTAGCGGGCTTACTTATACTAGGAAACAGATTTCTATTTCAAGAAAAAAGCTGCTATACGCCTCAAACAATCATAATTTATGTTTGAGCGCTTTTTGCAAACACCTTCAGATCAACGTGATCTTTCACCATTTTTTCTATTATGTTGATTTTTTCTATATCATCCTTAGTTGGCAAGGGTTCAATTCCGTCGATCTGCTTCGCTGTCTCATGGGTATTGGTAGAGACAAGCAACAGTGGAATCCCTAAAGTTTCAGCTTTTGAAAGGATGACTGGTGAAGGCACGATATTATTGGACAGAATTATGGCGGCCACATTGTTTTCAAGAGACATCAGTATCAAATCACTGCGGTCACCGCTGGCGATGACAACTTGTTGATTATCTTGAAATAGAGGACTTTTCATCGCTGAATCTCCACCCATGGAGCCCACAACAATGTTTCTGACCTGACGGTCTAAGCCGGACTCACCGGCCAGGACTTTTGCAAAAAGCCGGTCCGCAAGATATTGGGCAGAAAAATAGGTCAACGCAGGAAAAGACGGGATGACGCCCAGCACTGGAATGCCCATTTGACGAATTCTGGGCAGATAGACGTCGTTAAAATCGTCGATATTGACGATCTTGTTGATGACAACCCCCATGAAATGAAAACCATCTAACCGGATATACTTCTTGAGGAAACTCATGTCATCGATAATGGTATCCTCATCACCACTGACCATGATCAGGAGCTGTCCTTCCACAATCTTTGTCAGAGAGATGGCGTCAAGATAGACCGATGTGCCATAAAAGATGTCCTTTCCCGCTTCCACGAATATCAGTTCCTTATCTTTACCGATATGATCCAAGGCTTTCAGAAGTTTTGCCTCTGTTGCTTTTTCATCCAGGGAATAGAGTAGTCTGGAATGATGAAACCCGATGCTCATATCTTCCGGATTCTCTCCCAGATTGAAAATCTGGGTCATGAGGGCGGCATCATAGTCCCAGAGTCGCTTTTTCTTGTAAAGTAATCTTGCACCGAAAGGTTTCAGATAGCCCATTTTTTTGTTCAATACCCTGGCCAGACCAATGATCAGGCTCGTTTTACCTGCAGACTGTCGCATGGACGTGATGACAAATTTATCCATCGCTTTCACCTCTTTTCATTTTTTGCAAGGATGATCCGTATATCCACGGCCATCACACCATCTCCCTGTTCATAAACTACCAGCGGATTAATTTCAATGTCTGAAATTCCCTGGCCGTGACGAAGAATGGCTCCCAGTATGGTGACGACATTCATTACAGCGGCTACATCTTTCATTTTTTCCCCCCGGACTCCGAGGAGTAACGGATAAGAACGGAGTTCTTTAATCATGCTGATAATATCCCCCGCACTGATGGGAAGTGCCCTAAAAGAAACGTCTTTCATGACTTCCACATAGATTCCGCCCAGACCGATCATAATTATCGGCCCGAAGATCTGATCGATCCTGGCACCAACAATCAGTTCCGTTCCTGGTTTAACCATTTCCGAAATATCAATCCCCTCAATCAGGGCGTCGGGGAAATGTGCCTTGCAGCTTCGCAGAATAACACCATAGGCGTCGACGACCTCACCATCGTTTTCCAGGTTCAGGGCAATCCCGCCGGCAT
Source organism: Smithellaceae bacterium (assembly GCA_050008655.1). Lineage (GTDB taxonomy): Bacteria > Desulfobacterota > Syntrophia > Syntrophales > Smithellaceae > UBA4810. The sequence goes on along the minus strand of JBEKMF010000089.1, from coordinate 6,014 downwards.
CACTCTTGTGGATGATATCCTTGGAAACAACTTTCATAACCACAGGATAACCGATGGTGCCGGCCGCCTCAACCGCACCCTTGATCGTCTGGGCCTGGATGCTTCTCGGAATGGGGATACCTGTCAGATTCATGATTTTCTGGGCTTCATGGGCTAGCAGGAAAAACCGGCCCTCCTTTCTTGCATCAGATATAATGGACGTGATGGAAGCCACATCCAGTGTTGCATCGGCAATCTTATCCGAATCCGAATGACTCTCCAGATATTCTCTATATCGATACATTGCTCCCAGCGAGGAAGCCGAGTCATAAACATCATCGGAAATGGGAACACCTCTTTTCTTCGCTGAAACCACGTAATCCGCCGTCTGCTGGCCACCAAAAAGTGAAAACACGATGAGCTTTCCTTGGGATTTGTATTTAAGGAAGTTCTTCTCGATGATGGTTCCAATGTCCACTGAAGGTGAAAGAGCCGTTTCGCAATAGATGCCGAAAACCGCATGAATGTTGTCATCGGCAAGGGCCGCATCAAAAGCTTTTGTATAATCTACAGCTACTGCCTGACCGCTAATATCAATCGGATTTTTTGTGGACCCAAATTGAGGAATGATAGGAGAAAAAATATTTTTCAGCTTTTGAGGATCGTCATAAAGACTAACGCTATATTTCGCACAGGCATCAGTCGCCATTACACCGGCACCCCCGCCATTGGTAATGATGACTGTGTTTCTTCCTTTGGGAAGCGGATTGCCCGCCAGGATCATCGCCCAGTTAAAAGCCTCTTTGGTGCTTTCTGCCCGGAGCGCACCGCACTGGCGAATCAAATCGTCAAAGACCTCATCCGAGCCGGCCAGCGAACCGGTATGGGATGCGGCCGCTCTGGCGCCTTTTTCAGAACGACCGGACTTGATCACGACCACCGGCTTTTTCCGGGAGGTTTTCCTTACGGCATGGATGAATTTCTCGCCATTCCGCACGCCCTCTATATACGTGAGGATGACACTGGTTGTCTCATTATCACAGAGATAGGCCAGAAGATCAGACTCATCAATGTCCGACTTATTCCCAACGGAAACGACGGCAGACAAACCAATATTTTCAACGGAAGCCTGACCGATCAACGTCAGACCGAGCGCACCGCTCTGGGTAATCATGGCCAGATGACCTGACGGGATATCGCCGGAAACGAAAGTGGCATTTAAACGGACTTTAGAGGAATAGACGCCGAACACATTGGGGCCAAGAATTCGCATTCCTTTGGAACGGGCATAATCGACGATTCTTTTTTCTTCTTCAAAATTTCCGACTTCCGAAAAGCCGGAGGTAATAATGATGGAGTGCTTGACTTTTTTTTCAGCACACTGCACGATCGTATCATAGACGAGTGCCGCAGGGAGAGTGATACATACCATATCAACGGTATCATCGATATTAAGGATGCTTCGAAAAACTGGTATCCCTTCAATTTCTCCACCACCTGGGTTTACAGGATAAATTTTCCCCGCATAGCCGCCGGTAATGACATTTTGCAAAACCGCATGGCCTATCTTATTTTTATCCCTGGAGGCGCCGATAATAGCCAAAGATCCTGGTTCAAAAAGATATTTGATGTTTTCAGCGTCATGATTCGTCATATTTATTCTTTAAAGGCCATCTTCATTTCATAGATGCCGGCGATATTATGTTTTACGATATCGAATCCCCCATTTTCAAACACATGAATCATCGGCTCGTTTTCTGCTAAGACCTCTGCAGTAAATCCTAAGAGCCCCTGTCTTTTTGCAAGGTAGGTCAGATATGCAAGCAACTCTGTTCCAATACCTTTATTATGGTACTGATCTCTCACAGCAAATGCCACTTCTGCGGAATGTGTGCTATCGTCGAGAAAATATCTCCCTACTCCCACGATTTCCTGATTCTCCTCATTGCCAACTGTAGCAATAATCGCCATTTCTTTTGTATAATCGATAACGACAAGCTCTTGAAGCCGTTCATGGGACATATCTTTACGAGAGGAAATAAACCGTCTGTACAAACTCTTTTCAGAAAGAGAATAAATAAAATTCTTTAAAAGCGGTTCATCACTGATTTTTATAGGCCGGAAGAGAATCTTTAAACCCGCTTTAGTTGTTTTGTAAGACTCCAGTTCCTCGGGATACCTTCCTTTCTCTCCCGGGATAAACGCCTGATCCTGATAGATCAGATAAGCCTTTTTTGCTTCTTCAACGAGCCAAGGTCTAAATTTGGGGTGCGCAATGGCAATCAATTCCATTGACCGCTCACGGATGCTTTTCCCGTGAATATAGGCAATACCATACTCAGTAACAACATAATGGATGTCACCGCGAATCAATGTTGTTCCTGCACCTTCTTTAAGTGCTGGCGTGATCCTTGAAATGCTCTCGTTCACAGCGGTCGACGGTAAGGCAAGAATAGCCCTTCCGTTGTGGGACAAGAAGGCCCCTCGCATAAAATCAGCTTGTCCGCCGACTGCACTGTATAAAACTTTTCCGATAGATTCTGCCGTCGCCTGTCCAGAAAGGTCGATTTCCAGAGCGCTGTTGATAGCCACCATGTTTTCATGCTGGGCAATCACCAGCGGATTATTGGTATAGTCGATCGTCCTGAATTCAATATCTGGATTATCATGGATAAAATCATACGTGCTTTTATGCCCCATACAGAATGTCGCGACGGATTTCCCCCGGTTTATAGTTTTCTTCGTATTGTCGATGACACCTTTTTTCATTAGGTCGATAATACCGTCACTGAAGAGTTCCGTATGGACACCGAGATGCTTTTTTCCAGAAAGGTTTTCCAGGATGGCATTGGTAACGGCTCCATATCCCACTTGGATCGTATCGCCGTCCTCAACAAGACGAGCAATATTCTTCCCGATCCTATGGATGATTTCCAACTTGGACTTCGGGTTATATTCCAGGAGAGGCTCATCATGGGGTAAAAGGAAATCGATGTCATCGATGTGAATGAAAGAATCTCCATGGACACGAGGCATATAGTCATTCACCTGGGCAATAACATAAGAAGCATTTTCAACAGCAGCCTTCACTATATCCACGCTGACGCCAAGACTCAAATTGCCATGTCCGTCAGGTAGGGACGTTTGAATAAGGGCCATATCGACACGGATAAGGCCCTTGTGAAACAAAGATGGCAACTGGGACAGGAGAATAGGCGTGTAATCGGCCTGCCCCGTGTTGACGGCATCCCTTGTTGCATCGCCAACAAAGAAGGAATTATGCCGAAAGTTTTGCTTAAATTTTTTTTCGGTATACGGGGCTACGCCGAGAGTCCTCACGTGAATGATTTCCGCATCGAAAAAGGCATGAGGATTTGACTCGACATAGCGGATCAGCCCCTGAACAAGATATTGAGGCTCCGCACAGGCTGACCCGACAAATATCGTATTTCCTCCATGAATATGGCTGAAGATGATATCTTCCGACGCGAACTTCTCAGGATATTTCTTTTTCCAATATTCCAGTGAATTCGTCTCTAATTTCATATCAATCTGTCTCCCTTAGCGGTAGAGGTCAGTTTGATTCTTAATTTTTTGTCTACATTCATAATATAAAAATATTATATTATTCGCTCATAAAGTAGCTGCTCTATCTTGATTAATTAATGTCCACCTTAAGTATCGCTTTGAATAGTTTTTGAAGCACCGGCGCGAGGCACAAGCGTCCGCTAGCTTGGTTGGTTAAGTGGATATACTTTCTTTGCTATGCGCAATCGTAATCCAGCATTGAAATGAACTCAAATTTTGCTTTATTAAAAATGACTCCATTTTAGCCTAAATCCTTTTCCTGTAAGGATACTTTCGGAAACGACAGTAACTTGGCCTGGTTTAGGTGGGACTATTTTCATCTGGCAACAGTTGATGATGTCTTTCTGGATATCGATTCCCGGCATGACTTCAATTAGTTCCATTCCGCGTTCAGTAAGCTGAAAAACTCCAACATTAGTACAGTAGTAAACTTTCTTCCCGGCTTGAAGCGCCTCAGGGCCGCTAAAGGTTATCTCGTCAACTTTGTCGACAAATTTTGGTTTACCGAGCTTGACAATCGATATTTTGCCGTTATGGATTTCCTCGTGAGATCCGATCATCCAGGAACCAATAAAAATGATTGTCTTCGCCGCAACTGTCATATCCGTAAATCCACCCGGGCCGACATAATTGATTGGCCCTTCGCCTCGTTTAGACACATTAACATTACCCTTTGAATCTACTTGTAACAGCCCCAATAAAGTAACATCAAGCTTTTCATAGATGATATGAAACATTTGGGCCGAACTGATAAGTTTTTCCGGATTAATAGAGGCTCCGAAGAAAACACCCATTGCCGGCATGCCCCCGAAGGGCCCTGACTCAAGCAGATATGTTATATCCTCATGAATACCACCTTCATATATTAGCTTGCATACTTCTTCCGGCATGCCCACGCCCACATTCACATACTGGCCCTTTTTAGCTACACGCATAAAAAAATCGGCAGCGAGACGGGCAAGCGCTTCTTCCACGGGTCCCCGATGAGGAGTGATACGAAGCAGATTATTAATAAACACAAGTTTGGCAAGAGCATCCTCCATATCAACCTTTGCTCCCGCAGTGAACATCTCCCAATATTTTCTTTGGGATGCCATGCCACATTGCTCATTACCCGGATTTACTACAATCGCATCAACTTTATCTGCTGGCAAGGAGATTTCTTTTTCATTCCTGGGAATTATATCTGCAACTGTTACAAGTACCTTTCCGCCGTTGTGCCTGGCGGCCATTGCAGACTCAATATTTTCGGTAATAACAGAAGCATGTTTGAAATATATATTTCCTTCAGCGTCAGCATATGGTGCATTTATCAGGGCAACAGTAATTTTGGGCAATCGGTATCGCAAATAATCGCCATCAACGGTGGAAAGGCTTTCGCCAACACCTTTGATAAGAGGAGTACCATTTCCTACCCTCGGGTCAATCATTGTGCCCACACCGGTTTTTGTTACGATATTATCTTCTCCTCTGGCTTGGTCCTCAATCAAAAAATCCATTATGCCCTGGGGCATTCTGTGTACCTCTAACTTCCCTTTTTGAGCCAATTGAAGAAAACTCTTCATGGTTTCATGATGTCCACCAATCCATACACGGATCAATCCTTCAATGCCTACCACTTCGAGTGAGCCGAACAAACTGCCCCTGGCACCCTGGCCGGCCACAGCTATCCACGTGAGGTCTTTTGGATGTCCGGAGTGCAGAAATCGATCGCGGATTGCGTAATAGAAAATGCTGCACCGCGCATTCGCACCAATACCATTGGATAATACGCATGCTCCATCGGCAATCAGTTCTGCAGCTTGCCGGCCAGTCATAAATTTTTGATTTTTTAGATCATTCGGAACAGGAAGATCAAAATTTTTCTTGCCCTGAAATAGCAAAAATCGCCCTACTTGAATTATCGATTGAATATATTCGCTAATTTTCATTTTGTCACCTTTGATATTCGATAAGAACTTGTTTTCAGTGAAAAGAGTATAAGATAGCAACGCTTGTATGTCAATTAGATACTAACCGCAAAATATAGGGTGTAGCGCCGATGTTTGTCGTCGGGCGTGAATTGTGTTGATTACGGATTGAAATCTAGCATATTCATCAAGGTTGACCATTTATTGATAACAGGAAGAAGTCCATTATTTGTTTCACCGGCCAGCAACATACTGAGACCTGACTTTTATTTGTGCAAGGTCATTTTTTTTGCTAAGATATTTTTTAGGAAATATTTTGAGGGAACCGGAAATGAATGATGCGTGATTACCGCTCCATTGTTCATTTCCGAGCCATCGGTAGGGTCGCTACCTTTTATCCTTTCATATTGACACCATCCCCTTGGACATGTTAGTTAGCCGCTGTAATAATTAAAGATTAAGGTTGATAATACCTGCCTATTCTTGGTTTAAATCTGCAAGGAGGAAGTTGTGACTTTTCAGGAATTAATTTTTGCC
>JBEKMF010000088.1:0-9905 GCA_050008655.1 Smithellaceae bacterium | reverse complement strand
TGACGTTTGCATATCTAAATACTTCGGCACGGCTACTGCAGCCAGAATACCCAAAATAACCAGCACTGCAATGATTTCGATTAGCGTAAAACCTTTTTGATTTCTCATCTTTTTTCTCCTTAATTTTAAATTTTGTTAATAACGGTTTATTTACTCGATAAACGATGCTTTATTTGCATTTAATTTGTATAACAGCAATATCCATGCCATTTATAAAAACCCCCACCTCCTTCCCGAATCTATATGGTCTTGATTGTAAGTTATTGATATAATTATTTTTCCTCTATTACCGATTCTGCCTCGTCGCCCTTTAAATTCTTATCATTTTTAGACGAATTACAAATATTGATGTATTATCTACAATTATTGTAGATTTCTTACCATACTTATATCGATATTTAGCTTTTTAATTCTATGCCAAAGACTTCTTTGGTTTATACCCAAGATATTTGCCGCTTTAGTTTGAATCCCTCTCGTCATTTTTAAAGCATTGATAATCATTTCCTTTTCCATAATCATTAATTTATCATCGAGAGCAATTTCGCCATTTAAATTATTAGCCATAACCATTAAACCCTGTCTGTTGATTATCTCCGGCAAATGGTGAGGTTCAATAACATCTCTATCGGCTAAAACTGACGCCTGTTCCAAAACATTTTTTAATTCCCTAACATTGCCCGGCCACGAATAGCCGATGAAAAGCTGCAAGACCTGCGGTGATAACGTAATTTTTTTCTTAAAGCTGCTCAAAAAATAATTTGCCAGAAGAGGAATATCTTCCATCCTTTCCCTCAGGGCCGGCAAAAGAACAGAAAATACATTGAGGCGAAAATATAGATCTTCCCTGAAGAATCCTTCTTTTATCATTTTCGGTAAATTTTTGTCTGTCGCCGCTATAAAGCGCACATCGACACGAATCGGAACTGATCCACCGACTCTTTCAAATTCTTTTTCCTGTAAAACGCGCAAAATTTTTGCCTGCGTAGCCAAAGGCATATCTCCAATTTCATCGAGAAATAATGTTCCACGATCAGCTATTTCAAATTTCCCTTTCTTTTGAGCTGTAGCGCCTGTAAACGAGCCCCTTTCATGACCAAAAAGCTCGCTTTCCAGCAAACCTTCCGGAATGGCCACACAATTAATCTTAATAAACGGCTTTCTCTTTCTGGCGCTGTGCTCATAAATACTTGCCGCTATCATTTCCTTGCCCGTTCCGCTTTCCCCGGTAATAAATACTGTGGAATCGGTGGGTGCTACTTTCATTATTTGTGTAAATATATTGCGCATCGAAGCGCTGGAACCAATAACCTCCGGAAATAATTCTTTTGCCTCCACGTGGCTTAGAATATTCGCTACATTATCAAACACCATGGTAATTTTATCTAAATCATCAGTTATGCTTTCCTGTTTTTCCAAAGCAGAATTTTTTAGAATAGGAATTTTTTGGGCTTTATTAATAAATTGCATAACCGGCCTTAAAAGAATTCGTAAGATAAGAGAACTAATTAAAAAAGTTAAAAATCCTATAGCAGTAATTAAATAAACAAACCCCAGAGAAGATGTCTGATTGTTATTTTGATTGATATTTTCATACTGGTTAAGTAATTGGTAAGTTAAGATAATGCTGATTATTGTTATTCCGGAAAAAATCGCCGGAACTAATATATAAATACTTACATGAAACTTTTTTTTATTCATTTTTTTATATTTTAATGTTTTGTTGCCAATTTGGTGAGATCCCATATGGGCATATATACGGCCAGTGCAAAAAAACCCACAACTGCGGCTAAACCAACAATAAGAATCGGGCCGATCGAATCAGAAAGCCTTTTAATCGCATACTCGACTTCATCATCATAGTGCTTGGTAATTTCCCGCAACATTTCATCAAGGTTTCCAGATTCTTCACCTATCGCAATCATATCAATAACCATGGGAGTAAAATACTTTGCGGTTTTCAAGGGTGCGGAAATTCCGGTGCCTTCTTCGATACGCTCACGGACATGCTCAAAAGCACGTGAAATTGCCGCATTGCCGATCGTTTCCGATAAAATGGTCAGAGATTGCATAACGGGAACGCCGCTAGTTTGTAAAATAGCAAAGATACTGGCAAAACGGGACAACGCCGCTTTCTTAAACAATGGGCCAAATATAGGAATTTCCAGTATAAAAGTATCTTTCAACAATTTCCCGTTTTGAGTTTTAAGATATGAATACAATCCAAAAATTATAACAGCCAGGCCGGTAAGAATTATATACCAGTAATTTTCCAAGTAAGTGTACAAAAATATGGCAAATTTAGTAGGCCATGGCAAATCTAAACCGGCTTTGCTGAAAAGAGAAACAAATTGAGGTATGACAAAAGTTAGCAGTACGATAAAAGCAATACCTAGAGCGATAACGACAATTATCGGGTATCTCAACGCCGCTTTAATGTCTGATTTAACCTTTGTTTCATGTTCGATAATATAAATCATACGATCTAAAACGCCGGGCACATTACCGCTAATTTCACCGGCTTTAATCATGGCGCAGTAAAGTGGTGAAAATATTTTCGGATATTTCTGCAACGCTTCCGAAAGAGATGAACCTTGCCTGATATCCTGAATAATTGCTGCTATTGCTTTTCTTAATACCCGGCTTTCTGTCTGAGCTTCCAGTACTTGCAGAAGCCTTAATATCGGCACACCGGCACCCAGCATGGAACGAAACTGCTTCGTAAAAATGATAAGGTCAGATACCTTAACAGTGTTTGTAAAGGTCATAATTGTCGACCACGTATTATCTGTCGATTTATCCCGTTCCTGAATCATTTTTAAAGGTATAAGACCACGCAATGCCAATATCGAATTTGCCGCGTCAACAGAATCAGCTTCCAGCGTTCCTGATGCTTTATTTCCATTTTCATTGATTGCTTGATAAATATAGCTGGGCATTTCTCATCCTTAATTTTAGCTTAGGTCATAACGGCGGAAGCTGCTTCTTCCAAAGTTGTGATCCCTTGCATTACTTTTTGGGCCGCATCTTCCCTTAGTGTCCTCAGCAGGCCGGCATCCACAGCCGATCGGGTAATTTCCTGGCTCGGTCTTTTCTTGAGGATCATATCTTGAACCATATCGTCATTGACTAAAACTTCAAAAAGACCCGTTCTTCCCTTGTAACCCATGTTCTTGCATTGGTAACAACCCTTACCGCGCTGAAAATTGGCTTTTTTTGCTTCTTCCTTGGATATTCCAAATGCCGCGAGGGCATTTTCCGGCGGATTATAAGGTTCCTTGCAATACGGGCAAACAGTGCGCACCAATCTTTGGGCAAAAGAAACGAGCATAACAGATGAAATCAAAAAGGGCTCGATACCCATATCAATGAACCGTGTTATGGCTCCAGCGGCATCGTTGGTATGCACTGTGCTCAAAACTCTATGTCCCGTCTGAGCGGCTTGCACGGATATCGCGGCGGTTTCCGCATCTCTAATCTCACCCACCATGATAACATCCGGGTCCTGACGAAGAACTGAGCGTAAACCGCTGGCAAACGTCATCCCCGCTTTGCGGTTTAACTGCGCCTGGCGTATGTTATTTATTCTATATTCTACCGGGTCCTCCAGAGTTATTATATTTACATCCGGTTTGTTTATCGAATTCAAAATTGCGTAAAGACTCGTACTTTTACCGCTTCCTGTAGGTCCGGTGCTTAAGATCAATCCATATGGTTTGACGCTCATTTTCTCGATCTTTACCACATCTTCCGCAACCATGCCTAAGCGATCAAGAGAGTAAATTCCCCCGCTCATATCCAGCAGGCGCAAGACGATGTTTTCTCCGTATATTGTGGGAATCGAGGAAACCCGGACATTGATTTCTTTCTTTTCTATTTTGAGGGTAAATCTTCCATCTTGAGGAATCCTGGATATAGTAATATCCATATTGGCTAAAATCTTCATCCGGGCGATGATGGGCAAGAAAAGGGATTTGGGAGGCGAAGGTACTTCCAAAAGTTTTCCGTCAATGCGAAAGCGCAGCTGCACGGTGTTTTGCTGCGGACTGATATGGATGTCGCTGGCTCCGTCGCGTATAGCCTGAGCAAAAATAGAATTAGCCAAACGCACAACAGGCGCTTCTCCCGCCATATCTTGCAGCGACGCGATTTGAATTTCTTCTTTATCCTGTCCTTCGTCAGCTTGCATGTCCGGTTGAGAATCTATTTCCATGCTTTCCATAATACCGCCCAACCCGGATTGCATGCCGTACAAACTATTGATGATCTGGTTGACTTCTCTTTCCGAACAAATTACCGGTTCAACTTCCGCGTTAGCCAACACTTCAATGGAATCCAGTGTATTTATATCCAACGGATCGACAATGGCACAGGTCAGTAATCGTCCCTTCTTTTTTAAAGGAGCTACCTGATATTTCTGCGCGATTTCAATGGGAATGTAATGCGCTAAACTGACATCCAGAGGAAAATTATCCGGATGATATTTCTGAATATTGAGTTGCCGACTCAATAGGTCTATTACTTGTTGTTCATTGACTATTCCCTGCCTTGTCAAATACTGGCCCAGCTTCAAACCGGCTTTCTTTTGATCAACTAACGCCTGCTTGAGTTTTTCTTCGGTCAAGAGTCCGCCTTCTATAAGCATTTCACCTAAACGTTTCTTAATCTTCATTCAACCTCCCGAACGACCTTCTCCTCAACGCTGCAGAGCTTTGCGGTTGAAAAAAACCGTATCTGCATCCCACTGGGATATAATTTTTGTTTTAGCGGCAAGTGCAGGCGACAATTTGTTAATTGCTTTTTGAGCCTCCTGATTATTATTGAATATCTTGTCAATGATGACCGCGAATATGATTTCGTTTTCTATTTTATTCCAGAAGGGAAACAAAACCAGCGAAGGCATATTTGGCCGATAGTGATTTTCCCCAAAAAAGCTATACATTATTTCTATATCTTTGCCTTCTTTTAACAATACAATAAAATTACCACTTTTAAGCGGCTTTACCTGGGCGGGAATCCAGGGCAGCGTTATTATGACTCCTTCCTCAATTATGTCCTTATTCTTAATATGGTGATTAGCTCTAACTACTGCCTCGATAATTTTAGGACTGGCCTCGCCATAGATGTTTTGCAGCATCCACCAGAGGGTCATTCCTTTTTTTATTGTTAACATTCCAATGGTATCGGGTATTTTATCCTGTTGCTTCTTTTCTTCTTCTATAACCGGTGAATCCGGACGGGAAGCTGTTTTTATGGAAGCGGGAACGATATTCGCCGGCGGCGTTAGTTGTTTAGTTCCCGAAATAATTTGAGGCGATGGTGATAGCGATTGGTTATAAGCATTAACATCGGGATACTCCGGAATAAATGTCTTTAATGAATAACCTAGAACCATAATAATCACGATGCTCGCCAGAGCCCATTTTACTCCTTTCCATAATGGCGTCGCCATTCTGTTTACGCATCTTCTGACTAAAAACCATCCGGCTTTCTTTCTGTTGCGAATAATCATCTTTAAAAGAATTTGATGGCAAAGAGCAACAACCTTGCGCGGATAACCTCCAGTGGCCAGATAAATTGCCGCAAGCCCCCCCATATTAAATAAAGGAGGCGCAATTTCAAAATCCCTCGCGACACTAATGCGGAATCTTATCATTGCCCGCATTTGCTCAAAATTTAGCGGTTGAAGATAATAAAGAAGATTAACCCGATCAAAAAGATTGGCGCGTCTTTTTAGTATTGATTTGAATTCTTTTTGAGCAAAGATTATTATTTGCAGCAGCTTGAAACTATTGGTTTCGTAATTGAGAAATTCCCGCAATATCTCCAGACAATTCTCGGGTATTTTTTGGCCTTCGTCAATAACCAAAACAACTATTTTTTTTTCATCCACACCCTTGCCGAAAAGATAATCCTTAATTTGTTCTTTTAATTGCCATTCGCTTTTGCCATTATCGGAATCTTTAATTCCCAGCATCAGGGCAACAGTTCGCAGGAATTCAACGACGCTGTTAAACGACGGATCGAGCAAAAGGTGCGTTTCGATTTCTGCCGCATCTGCCGGCGTGGAAGAAAAGTTCTGGATTAGTTTGCGGCATAAAGTCGTTTTCCCGGTGCCGATGTCTCCTATGACCACATTAAGCCCGCGGCGCAACCGAACAGATAACTCCAGCTTCTGCAGACAGCCGGTGTGCTGCGGCGATTGAAAAAGAAATTCCGGCTCCGGTGAGTTCGAAAAGGGTTCTTTTCTAAAATTGAGAATATTGTAATATTCCATTTTCAGGCGCCATCTCCCGCAGTTTGATTTCTGTTATTGCTCGGGCTCCAAATCTTTTTTGTCTTCGGATTTATTCCCGTCATTTTCTTGTTTGGGCACAGTTCCATTTTTTTGTGTAACACCTGATTCAGCCGGCTCGGCATTTTTGTCAATTTTACTTAATTGCAATATATGCGGCGTTATAAAAATCAGCACTTCTTCCATTTTGTCATCTTTGCTATCCGCTTTAAAAAGCCAGCCCAATGCAGGAATCTCTTTTAACCCCGGCCATCCGGTATCCGAACCCGTTATGGTTTTTCTGGTTAACCCGGAAATAACAATTGTTTCGCCATCTTTAACAATCAATTCCGTTTGTGTTTGCTTTTTGATAATATAAGGATCTCCCAAGCTGTCTTTCCTAGTCAGATCCACGTCGTCCTTTTGCACAAAAATTGTCATTTTTAAATTTTTACCGTCAATTACATGCGGTGTAATTTCCAAACGCATAACAACATCTACAAAGACGGTAGTAAAAGTGGTAGTGCCGCTAGATGTTTGTTGCGTTACATAGGGAACTCTTTGGCCATTTTCGGTGAACGCTTTGTAATTGTCTCTTGTCGTTATGGATGGACTGGAAAGAATATTTAACTTACTATCTTTCTGCAGAGCCTGTAATTGCAATTCCAATATATTCCCGCCGATTGTTCCAAACAGCAAGGCTAAAGAACCGGCAGCTGCCGATGTTAAATTAGCCGCCTGAAAATTGGACACCATAGGCCATCCTCCGATTCCCACCGGTCCCCCTGCGGTTGGAATAGTACCCGGAGATGTACCCGTACCACCACCCTGAGCGGTATAATCACCCGTCTTATACTGTCCTCCCCACATAATTCCTAAATCCCGCGCAACTTCCTTTGTTGTTTCCACGATATGGGCTTTGATTAAAATCTGCGGAGTCGGTTTATCTATTTTTTCAATAATCTTCAGCATCTTCTCCAGATCATTACTCATGGCGGAAATAACCAGAGAGTTGCTGTGCTCGTCAACTTTAACCGAACCGCGTGGCTTTCCATCCTTGTCTTTCGTCAGCATATCCTGCAGCATCTCCATTAATTTCTTAGGATCGGCGTAATCGATGTTTACCACTACCGGTTCTAAAAGCGGCTCCACCCATTGAATATCCCGCAATTGCACTTTTCGTTTTAAATCCTGTTCGATGTCATCAACGGTTTTTACCAGAATTATATTGCCCTCCCAGACATAAGACAAACCATAAGTGCGCAATAATCCGGTAAAGGCCTGGTCCCAGGGAACGCCCCGGAAATCAACACTGATTTCACCTTTAAGGTCATTCTTTACCATAAGGTTCAAATCAACCGATTTGGCCATTGCCCGCAAAACGGCTTTTAGCTCCGCCTGACGCATGGTGAGATTAATCTGCTTGGAAGGCAGTTTTTTTATAGATGCTCCCACCAACGCCGCAGAAGAAGATTGATTTGCCGTTAAATTCGCCACATTAATATTTTTAGGTTCGGCAGAAGGAGAGTGGCCCTGGGAATTCTCTGCTGCAGTACTCCATTTCTCAAAAAAAGGATCCTTTTTCGTGCTATTTAGCCCATTTGTACAACCGCAGAATAACATCAGCGCGAAAAAAATAAATCCCCACGTCACAATATTTTTATTAATTATAGAGTATTTCAAATTGAAAACCTCCAATGTTAAATTTTATTCTTGTATGGGAATCTCCACTTCGTTTCCCGTATTTTTATTGACAATCAGAACCTTCGAAGGTGTAATTCCTTTTAAAATGTAGCCTTCCATTTCCAATTGTTCACCTACCCTGTATTCGAGTCCGTTAATAACGGCCAACTTCTTTTTGCCGGAATCAACATATCCGGAATAAATTATTTTAGATGCGGAAACGCCGGCCGCACCTTCCCTTGCCGCCCATTCTTTATAGGAAAGCCTTTCCCAAAAAGGATTTCTTTGCCAATCCGCCTCGGCTCTCCCAATGATGTAAGCATCGACACCAGCGGTAATATCCTTCATTAAGTCATTTTGTAAATTATTCACAAAAGTATTAATTTCGGGAGAATTGGTGCCGGTTTCAACTTTTTTACCCGCAGGGCCTAAAATTAAATAATCATAAGCCGCGTATAAAACAAACAAAGCCGCAATTCCCAATATGATGATTTGTCTTTTATTTAATTTAGCCATAAATACCTTTTTCTATTAACTGCCAAGTGCTATCCAAAGTTTGATTCTAAATTCCATGGAATCGGTATTTTGCTGAATGCGAATTTCCTCAATCCTGTCCAGATATGTTAGAGCTCCCAATTCGATCAGCATCTTTCGAAAATTGGCAAATTCCCCCTTCAATACAGCATTGTATAAAAGGGATGATGAAGAACTAGTCAAGGTGCTCAAATCCGGCGTAGACGATACTATTCTTAATCCGGATTTTTCTGCCATCGTTTTTAAAGCATTTTGAAACTTGACGGATTCTGTACGAGGTATTGTTGTTTTAGGGGGATTAGGCAAGACTCGTGCATTTTTATTCTCCATCGTTTTGAGCAAAATTAAATAAATTGGCCCCAGTTCCTTTTGCGCTTCAATCTGGTATTCCATTTTTTTTACTTCATTTGCACTGCTGGTTTGGTATCGATACACTGGGAACATTACCACGAGAAGAAATAACAATATAATCCCGCCACAGATAACTAAGTACCAAAGACTTTTTTCCGGCATATCAAGTTTAAATTTATTCATAATGGCTAGCCCAATTTAGCACTCAGAGTAAAATGAAGGACTTCACTTTTTTTGAAAGTAATAATGCCGCTTTGCTGCACCGATACCTGACGCAGCATCGGTGAGTTCTCCAGTTTCATCACATACTGCGCCAATGATGAATCCAGCGCATCGCGTTCCCCAAAAATAACTCCCTCGACAATAATATCATCGCTTGTTTCTTTTGCTGTTTTATCAGGATTGATCTTGGCCAAACCAATTCCTCCCGTACTTATTTTAATATTGATCAGACGTATATTTACGGGGGTGAGAGCTGCAAATTCTCCAATTGTCGCTACGCCCAAATACCTCTGCGCATATTGGCGGGAAATCTGCTTCCGAGTCTTTACCTCATCGGCCATTTTGGAGATTTTATCTGTGGACAAAAGTGGGTTAAATAAGGCTAATTCCTTTTCTAATTTTACCCGTTTTTTGCCAAGAATATTAATTTCCGCAGCCTGGTAGCCCACCGTGACAATGCAAATAATTAAAGCCGCCGCAAAAGAAATAAAAATGCTTCTATTAATTCGCTTTATTCTTACTTCTCTATTTTTCTCGCGGTAAGTGAAAATAGTATTGGGCGTGTGTATATTGTCGGAAAAAGAAAGGCCCAAAACGGGAACCATCGCTACTTTCTCCGAAAGAGACAGTGATTCATAGACAGAAGAAGTTTTTTGTTTTATAAAAGGATCAAAAAACTCGGCTTTTATCCCTAGCTGGTCGCTAATGTATATTAAGAGGGGATTGTAAACATTCATTACTGATGAAATGTACAGTTTTTCGACTTTTTCGTGACCAATTGAGGAGGTGTAATATTCCAATGTCCGTTCTATCTGGCGGGCCAATCTTTCCCATACCGGAAAAA
>JBEKMF010000087.1:0-9915 GCA_050008655.1 Smithellaceae bacterium | reverse complement strand
GTGGATTTACGGACCGAGACACCCCGCTGCTGAACCGTTAGGGGCAATCGCGCCATCGCCAGTTGGAGCTTGTTTTGCACCTTGGCCCAGGCGAGGTCCGGATCGGTTCCCGGAGCGAAGGTCAGCGTGATCTGAGAGATGCCGGATGAATCACTGCTGCTGGACATATACAGCATTCTGTCCAACCCGGTCATCTGCTGCTCAATAATCTGGGTTATGCTGTCTTCCACCGTCTCCGCCGAGGCCCCGGGATAAAGGCAACCAACCCTGATGGAAGGCGGAGCGATAGGGGGATACTGCGTGATGGGCAAGTTGTAAATCGCCAGGCCACCCACCACCATAATAATCATAGCAATGACCCAGGCAAAGACCGGACGGTCCAGAAAGAATCTTGATAGCATTGTACGTCTCCGTTATTTCGCTTTTGCCGGCGGTGGGATTTCCTTTTTACGTTCCCCGCTACTTGCTTCACCGCCGATTTCAAAAGGAACAACCTTTACGGAAGCGCCGGGTGTCACCTTTTGCATTCCCTCGACAATTACCCGCTCGCCGGGCACAAGACCCGCTGAAACAAGCCACTGATCGCCGATGGTGCGATCGAGCATGAGCATGCGTAATTGTACCTTGCTCTCGGCGTCCACAATCAATGTAAGCGGGTTCCCCTTCGGATCACGGGACACGGCCTGTTGGGGAATGAGAATGGCCTTCTTATTGACGCCTTCCTGCACCACTGCCCGGATGAACATGCCCGGCAGGAGAATCCCATTCGGATTGGGGAAAATGGCCCGCAGATTAACTGACCCCGTCGTGGGATCGACCGTGACGTCCCGGAATTGAAGAGTCCCCGCCAATGGATACGCTGTGCCATCTTCCAGAATAAGTTTAACCTTTTTCTGATTTGCTCCATTTTGATTCAAACGGCCTTCCTTCAAGCCGCGCCGCAAGCGCAACAGTTCGGCCGTGGATTGGGGAACATCCACATATATGGGATTAAGTTCTTGAATGGTTGCCAGGGCTTCGGGCTGTTGCGCTGTCACCAGGGCACCCTCCGTTACACTGGATTTTCCGATGCGGCCCGAGATGGGCGCGGTAATCGTCGTATACTTTAGATTGATGCGTGCCGTCTGTATATCTGCCTGAGTCTGTTTCAATGCCGCAGCTGCATCGTCGTAGTCCTGTTGGCTCACCGCTTTCTCGACCAGCAATTCCCGCAAGCGATCGACCCTTAACTGGAGAGCCGTGAGATTGGCCTCGGCCTTGGCCAGCGCCGCCCGATACAAGGCGGGATCTATCTGGAATAGCACCTGGCCGGCCTTGACATCGGAACCTTCCGTAAACAGACGCTTCTGGATGATGCCGTCCACCTGAGGACGCACTTCTGCTACTAAATAGGCGGACGTCCGACCGGGCAATTCGGTCGTGAGAGCTACCTGCTTCGGCTGTATCGTCACAACGGCAACTTCAGGAGGACCTTGAGCTACCGGGGTCTTCTGTCCGCAACCGCCCAGAATCAAACCCGCAGTAAGAACACCAGCGGCGGCCATCAGCCCGGCTCTGTTATTGTTTTTCATTCGACACCTCTGTTATTTTAATCAACTGTTCCTCGTAATAAGCATTTCGTACAATAATATTCATTTCATCCTTAAAGCTTTCTGCTATAGATTTACGGCCAAATAGTTCCCATGGCTCTTTGCAGTCGGGCATAATTTATATTATAATCACCCAAAGCATTCGCGTAGTCGGATTTTGCCCTTGTCAAAAGTGTTTGAGCATCGAGAACTTCCGTGGATGTTGCTACCCTTTCTTTATATCTTTCTTCGGAAATACGGAAATTTTCTTCGGCCTGTTCAATCACCTTCTGCGAGACGGCAATTTGTTTCTCTGCTTCCTGCAAAAGCAGATAGGCGTTTTTAATTTCCAGAGTAATTTGGTCACTTAATTCTTTGGCTGAATCTATGGCTTGATTCTCTCTGGCTTTGCTGGCATCAACCCGAAATTTAGTTTTGCCCCATTCCCAGAAATTCCAATTGGCCACCGCCATCACATACCAACTTTCCGCGTTTTGATAGTCAGAGCCGGAAACCGAAGGATTATCACCATACCTTGTGTAATTACCTACCAAACTCAAAGAGGGCAGATAATCGCTTTGCGCTACGCGGACGAATTTTCCCGCCTGTGCCGCTTTGAGCGAGGAAATCTTCAGCTCCAGTCTGGACTCTTGAGCGATATTCAGACATTCTTCGAACGATTGCTTCAGGGGCTGATAATTTAGAATATCGACTATTTCTACCGGCGCGAATATCTTGCGTTTCAAAACAGTATTGAAACGAGCTTTGGTCAAATCAACAGCGTTTTGGGCTTTGACCAGAATTTGTTTGCCATTGGCCAGCTCCACTTCGGCATGAAGTAAATCATTTTTGGGAATCATACCCACCTTGAAATAATTTTCGGCAACATCCCGATGCGCGCTGAGCATTTCCACAGATTGACTGGCCGCAGTGAGAATCCTTTGCGCGCGTAAAATATCAAAATAGGCGATTTTTACGTCCTGCACTACGTCTTGATTTTTAGCTTTTTCCTCCAAAAAAGCCGTGTCTTCACCAATTCGACTTGCCTGGTAACTAGCCAAAATTCCGCCTCCGGCAAATAGCGGCTGCTTTGCTTCGATTACCCAGTTATAGTTATTTTGTGTGCCTGACACAAGTTCTGTGCCCGCAGGTATTAAGGGTGGAAGTCCTTGCGGAAATTTAATGGCTGGCTCCTCGTTCAATCGCTGATAACTGTAAGATGTGCTAAACTTCGGCAAAAATCCGGTAATCGCTTCTCTTTTCTGGGCAGTGGCACTTCTTGAACCTTCCTTGGCAATATTTATAACTATGCTGTTTTTTAAAGCGATTTCAATACTTGCTTCCAGAGTTAGCGGCTCGTCGGCGGAAACAATATGCGGAAAAAGAATAATTGCCAAAACAATCAAAAAGGGTGGATAATAATTTTTACTAATCATACTTCTTTCACTCCATTTAAAAAAATGTCTAGAATAAAATCTTTTTTGGAAAGGAGGAGTTCTTTCGTCGGTATTAATAACCACTCGCTTGCTGCCGACCTGATTAAATGAACTAATGCCGAAGCCATTTCGTGCGGCGGGAGCGGGCGCAATAAGCCGCTTTTTACACCCATTTTTAAAAGATTCTCGACAAAAGTTATGTGCTTAAAATAATCATCGATAAGTTTTTGGCGCAGGGCAATCATCATTTCCGATAGGGTATCGTTTTCTCCGCGGAGAAATATACGGCAAAAATCCTTGTTATTTTCAACAAACTTTAAATGTGCTTTAATCAGCGTTACAATTTTATCGGTGACATCCTTTGCCGTGTTTACCTCCTGCCTGATTTCAGCGTACATCAAGTCGAGTTTTTCGCTGATCATTGTCGTATAAAGATGCTCTTTGCCGTCAAAGAACTGATAGAGGGAACCGATGGCAAAACCGGAAGCATTGGCAATTTCAGCGACGGTAACGTTATGATAACCTTTGGTGGAAAATATTTTTTCCGCCTGTTCCAGGATATCCGCCCGCCGCGCATTGAACTCACGCTCTTTTCGTTCCAACCTTTCCATTAACCAGGCCCTTCTATTTTTGAACAATCATTCAATATTTGAATGGTAATTCAGAATATAGAATATTTATTGCTTGTCAAGGGAAATTTTTAGTCTTTTTCCAAAGGCAAAAAAAATTTTAATGTTATCTATTATGTTGCTTCACTTGAGGATGAATTTCAAACATGCTATAGGGCAATTAAGAACATTAAAGGGCTAATTTATAAATTTGATATCTGGAAATTACGGCACCTACTAAAAAAAGTGATTCCAGAGGCATTTTTCATTTGCAAATACATAGCATTATGTAATACTAATCTTAATTACGCATTTATATTTACTCTACCAGCGGGGGTAAGAATATGAAAAAATCATATATATTAGCCCTTGATCAGGGTACCACCAGTTCGCGAGCCATTCTTTACGACCGCGAAGGGAAAGTCTTAAAAATTACCCAAAAAGAATTTACCCAAATCTATCCCAAAGCCGGCTGGGTGGAGCATGATCCCATGGAAATCTGGGGATCTCAGAGCGGCGTGGTGAGCGAAATCCTGGCGACGACGGGCATTGCGTCCGAAGAGATAGCGGCCATCGGCATCACCAACCAGCGGGAAACAACAGTTGTATGGGAAAAACAAACGGGGAAGCCGGTTTATAATGCAATTGTGTGGCAGTGCCGGCGCACCTCTGCCATATGCGATGAACTGAAAGCCAGAGGTCTGGAAAATTATATCCGGGAGAACACCGGGTTGGTACTGGACGCCTATTTTTCCGGTACCAAAATCAAGTGGATACTGGATAACGTGGAAGGAGCCAGACAGAAGGCAAAAAACGGCGAACTGCTTTTTGGCAATATTGACACCTGGCTGATCTGGAACCTGACGCGGGGGAAAGTTCACGTTACGGATTACAGCAATGCTTCACGCACGATGCTTTACAACATCAAAGACCTCAAGTGGGATGAACGAATCTTAAAAGAACTCGACATTCCGGTTTCCATGCTGCCGGAAGTGAAGCCATCCAGCGCGGTTTACGGCCATACTGATGCCCGGATATTCGGAGCGGAGATTCCCATTGCCGGAGATGCAGGCGATCAGCAGGCGGCGCTGTTTGGACAGGCCTGTTATACGCCGGGAATGGTTAAGAACACTTACGGCACCGGCTGTTTCATGCTGATGCTAACCGGTGAAAAGCTGGTACATTCGGAAAACGGCCTTTTGACGACCATTGCCTGGGGCGTAAACAATAAAGTCGAATATGCCCTGGAGGGAAGTATTTTTATCGCCGGGGCAGCTATTCAGTGGCTGCGCGATAGCCTGAAAGTAATTTATGATGCGAAAGACAGCGAATATTTTGCCACAAAAGTTGACGACTCCTTAGGTGTTTACGTTGTTCCGGCCTTTGTCGGACTGGGCGCGCCTTACTGGGACATGTATGCCCGGGGCGCTATTTTGGGCTTAACCCGGGGGACAACGATAAACCACATCATTCGCGCCACTTTGGAATCTATTGCCTATCAAACCCGGGATGTTCTGGAATTGATGCATAACGAATGCGGCATTGAGCTGTGCGAGCTGCGCGTGGACGGCGGGGCTTGCGCCAATAATTTCCTGATGCAATTCCAGGCCGACATTCTTGATGTTCCCGTGGAGAGGCCGGAAATCATTGAAACGACGGCACTGGGGGCGGCCTATCTGGCCGGTCTGGCCGTAGGTTTCTGGAAAGATCAATCCATGATTGCCGAGCGGCGGAAGGTCAATCGGAGGTTTAACCCAGGCATGAACGAAGACAAACGGAAGGAACTCTATGATAACTGGAAAAAAGCGGTCAAACGCGCCATGCATTGGGAGGAAGAAAAATAAAACAATATGATTAAAACTGATGTCATCATCATCGGCGGGGGTGCGACCGGCTGCGGTATAGCCAGAGATCTGGCCCTGCGCGGTATTCCTCACTGTCTCGTAGAAAAGGGAGACTTTGCGGCGGGAGCTACCGGCGCCTGCCACGGCCTCCTGCACAGCGGGAGCCGTTACGTAGTCTCCGATCCGCTAGCAGCCAAGGAGTGTTACGATGAAAACATCATTTTGAGAAAAATTGGCGAAAAATGCGTCGAGCAGACGGGAGGCCTTTTTGTGCGTCTTCCCGGTGATTCCAAACTTTACCGCGAACGTTTCCTTCGTAGTTGTGAGGAAATAGGAATACCCACGGAAGTCATTTCCTCGACCAAAGCTCTCGATCTCGTCCCGAACCTGAATCCGGAAATCGAAGAGGCAATCAAAGTTCCCGATTGTTCTATCGATCCCTTCCGCCTGTGCATGCTCAATATCACAACGTCGCAGCGCAGAGACGGCATCATCTTTATTCGCCATAAGGTGACAGAAATCGTCAAATCGCGCGGCCGCTGTATTGGCGTTAAAGCCACCGATCAGGTCACCGGTGAAATTCGAGAAATCCGCGGCAACGTCATCGTCAATGCGACCGGAGCCTGGTCTCATCTGGTCGCCTCTCTTGCGGGAAATGAAGTACCACTTACTCTATCCAAAGGAAGTATTGTAATAACCAATCACCGACTGACCAATATGGTGATCAACAGGCTCCGTCCGCCTTCCGACGGTGATATCGTCGTACCCAATGAAGCGGTCTGCCTGGCCGGAACAACATCGCTAATGGTGGAAGATCCGGATAAAAGCAAAATCGAATCCAGTGAGGTTGATACCATTACTAGCGAGGCGGGGCGAATGATTCCTCACTTCAATAATACGCGCATCATTCGCGCTTTTTCCGGCGTCCGCCCTCTGCTTAAATCCCAGAAATCGGACAGCCGCGAAATTTCCCGTGGTTTTCAAATCATCAACCATAATAACGGCATGTACAGTATCGTGGGAGGAAAGCTCACTACTTTCCGGCTCATGGCGGAAAAGATGGTCGATACGATAATGGATTTCTTCAACCTAAAGAGAGCATGTGAAACGGCTCAAATACCTCTGGACGGACAGGAAGAACTTAGCGGCTACCCTCTATCCAAACGGCTCGCCGATATGAAAAATATCGTCTGTGAATGCGAACTCGTTTCCAGGAAAGAAGTGGAACGGATAATCGACCAAACAGGAACACGATACGTCGGCGATATTCAGCACCGGACACGTTTAGGCATGGGACCGTGCCAGGGGGGGTTTTGCACTTTTCGGGCACTGGGAATCATGCATGAAAAAAGTATCATCTCACCGGAGCAATCTATGACCGCTTTGCGGGATTTTCTCCAGCGCCGGTTTCGCGGTATTCAATATTGCCTTTGGGGCGATCAGTTGCGTGAAGAACAGCTTGTGGAATACATCTATCTGGGCATACTGGCCATGGAGAAACAACAGTGAGTGTGATCGAATACGATGTTATCATTATCGGTGCAGGAGTAGCCGGATTTACTGCAGGCACAAGGCTTGCCGAGCGCGGCTTTAGAGTTGCCGTTGTCACCACCGGAGAACCCACAGCGTGCCTCTCGACCGGCTGTATAGATGTATGTTCCCGCGATCATAATCCCCTGCACGGCGTAACTCATCTTCCGGAGGAACACCCTTTTCACCTTATTTCCCGGGCAGCTATCCGGGAGGCGCTGGATAATTTTGCCAGTGCCATGACCGATATGGGTATTCCCTATATAGGCACACCGGAAGAAAACCGCCGCATTCTTTCGGCTCTGGGCACTTACAAGACCACCTGTCTGGTTCCGGTAACTATGCAGGCAGCTCCGCAGAACGAGAATGACAACATACACATCATTACATTCAGCGGACTCAAAGATTTTTATCCTAGCTATATAATTTCCCGGCGAAAGAATGCTTCTTTTTCGACATACGACGCCGGCGTTTCCACGACCATGGGCATTGCGGCAAATTTCGAGCGGGAAGATTTCCTGGAAGCATTCATCCTCTGGCTCACACAACAAAACATCCGCGAAGATAAAATTGCTTTCCCCGCCGTTTTAGGTTTGGAATCGGCCGCCGAAATTGTAAAAAAAATAGAAGAGAGACTTACGCGTCCCGTTTTTGAAATTCCCACCATACCGCCATCCATGCCCGGCAGAAGATTGTTCAACGCACTGAAGGACTATTTCCGGAAAAAGGGCGGAACCATCTACTGGGCGTGGCCGGTTGTCGGTGTGGAAAAAACGGGTAAGATTATCGAAGCCGTTGTCACTGAGTCCGCAGGAAGGCCCAACAGCCTTAATGCCAAGGCTTTTATCCTGGCCACGGGATCGTTTGTCGGCGGTGGGCTTCAGGCACAGCGGGAAACGATCATGGAAAAGGTTTTTAATCTTCCCGTCCATGTGCCCGGCCTGCGGGAAACCTGGTTCGATAATGATTATTTTTCGTTTAATCACGGTATCGGCAGAGCGGGGATAATTGTGGATTCATCCTTCCGCCCAACGGGGGCAGGCTCCAAATGGGAAAATATTTTTGTGTGTGGAGGAATACTCGCTAATACGGAGATTTTAAAAAACGGCTGCGGGCACGGCCTGGCGTTGGTGACAGGTCATGGCGCGGCAAAGTCTTGCGTGGAGTACATCCGATGAACTTCGAACACTGCATACGCTGCACTATCTGCGTCGAGAATTGTCCTGTCCTTCGGGTCAACCCTGATTTTCCCGGGCCGAAACAATCAGGGCCCGACGCCCAGCGTTTCCGGATGGAAAGAGAAAAAGCCGTTGACGATTGGGTGCTTTTGTGCAGTCAGTGCAAGCGCTGCGATATGTCTTGTCCGTGCGGAGTGGAACCGGCCCAGATAATTCTCCAGGCACAGCAAAGATATGGTCTTCAGCACCACCGAACGCTGGCTTACCTGCTTTTCGCCAATAACTACTACTTAAGCGCTCTTGGTTCTTTAACTGCGCCTATCGCCAACACGCTTGCGAGAACTGCAACCGGAAAGAAGATATTCCAGGCCATGGGCATAGCAACTTACATACCTTTTCCTAAATTCAGTTTCCGGACGTTGCATAACAAAAAGAAAAATCTAAGTAGATCGACGAGAAAAGTAGCTTTTTTTTACGGGTGCTTCATTAATTTTTACCGACCCGATATCGGTAGAAAAATAATTCAGCTGCTTACATCATTCAATATAGATGTCGTATTGCCGCCCCAGTGGTGCTGTGGTCTTCCGGCGCTGGGTAACGGAAATTGGGCGCTGGCCCGCTCCTTTGCTGAAAAGAATGCTGCTTCATTGTCCAACTACGTTGATGCGGGCTATGAAATTGTCTATACCTGCACATCCTGCGGCCTTTGCCTATTGCACGATTATCCGGGCATTCTGAAAATTCCGCAGGGGAAGAAGATCGCCGAAAACAGCTACGACCTCTATGAATATATCGTCAAACTAATCGATGAAGGACATATCAATCCGCAATTCAAGGAAGTGCGGCGTAAACTTGCTTACCATATCCCCTGTCACCTCAGGGCGCTGGGCATCGGCTATCCGGCGACAAAAATTATGGCGATGATTCCCGGACTGGAATATAAGGTACTTGATGACACCTGCTGTGGGCTCAACGGCAGTTACGGTTTTAAAAAGACTAATGAGTCCACCGCAGTCCAGCTGGGAAACCGGGCTGTCTCGCTCATCAGAAAAACCGGAGCGGAAGCGATTGTCGCGGATTGCGGTTCGTGCCGGATGCAACTGGGCGGACTCTCGGGCCTGACTGCCCTTGATCCGGCTGAAATCGTCAGCGAATCACTGGGAATCACAGACCAGAAGTAAACTTTAGGGTAAACCGTTACCGAACGAAGACCCTCACCCAATATCCCCTTATTCTAATTCTTTTTTCATCCGGTCAAATTCTTCCTTGGTAATATCGCCTTTGGCATACCGTTTTCTTAGAATATCCAAAGGCATCTCCGCTGCTTGCCCGGACACATTCCTTGATTTTGCCGATTGAACAATAAAATAAATCGCTACACCTAGAACGACTAAAGCCAATATCCACATAAACATGCCTCCGAATCCATAGCCATAATTCATCATCTGGCCCCTTTCCCAGCCACCCATATGCCCATAGGGACCGGAACACATGGTTAAAAGAGGCGTCATCATTATCACCGCAAAGAAAAATATCTTTCTCATGATATTCGACTCCTTTCTCTGTCATCAAAACCATTACTTGCAGAACTCAGCATTCTTGCCCACACAAAGAGGATTCATTATCCTGAAATATTCGCCTCATTTGTGATTCCAATGTAGCGCGCTGAATTGCACTTGTGCTAATTAATTTAATATTACCTGCCTTGTTTGTCAAACTACCTACGAATTCAGCCGGCAGTGGAGACTAGG
>JBEKMF010000086.1:0-10101 GCA_050008655.1 Smithellaceae bacterium | reverse complement strand
GAGTAAATCAACGGCAGAAATCATTTCGCCCTGCAAACTATATTTATGAGATAGCGAAGTAAGCTGAGGCTTTCTCCCCTGCCCCCAAAGCCAAATAGAATTTGCTTGTTTCTTACCTTGTTCTTTTCGCCGGGCGTTAACCGTGTGACTCACTAAAATTTCTCCCGCTTTCTGCATAAGAGAATTTACTTCTTCGGCAAAATCACCATGAGGAAGATAATGGGCAATCTCTTTTCCTGTTATATCATGGGGCGGAGTTGTTTCCGGTGAGGAAGAAGCGTTACGGTAAACACATAAATGACGGTAACCTACGCCGGGGTAAAATTGAAATTGATCCGAACCTATTTGTTTATTGATATCCAGTATAATTTCTCTAGCCTCATTAGTGGAAATATGACCGGCAGTAAAATCATCCATAAAGGCCTGAGGGGAATCTTTTTCGCCGATAGTTACCAGATTGCAACGATAAGCTATGTCGCTGGGCCCCAGATTTATTCCCATACTGGCCGCTTCCAGCGGTCCGCGGCCGGTGTAAGTATGGAGAGGGTCGTACCCCAGCACGCTCAAGGTGGCCACATCACTACCAGGGTTTAAACCGGCAGGAATTGTATCTAGCAGGCCCAGTGTGCCTTCCGCGGCAATCTGGTCCAGATACGGTGTGAAGGCGCACTGAAGAGGCGTTTTCCCTCCGAGCAGATTTGTCGGATAGTCGGCCATACCATCGCCGAGCAATACTACATATTTCATATTAACGTTTCTGGAATCTTCGTTGCGAAAAATTTTAATTTAGCTCGTCCTCAATTCTGATCAAAATTGTTTTGTCCAGCACGATATCAAGTTTGTCTATTTTTTTCAGAGCCTCGCGCACATTCTTTTCTTTGGCTTTATAAGTTGTCATGACGATGGGCACGGCGCTGTTTTCTATCCTTGCTTTTTGAATCACCGTGGCAATACTGATATTATTTTCGCCCAGTATGCCGGATATTTTAGAGAGAACACCAGGTCTATCAACAACGGAAAAGCGGAAATAATACTTTGTTTCGATTTCATCCATGGGTTTGAGTTTTAAATCTCCCATGGCTGTTTCGTTGATTGATCTGAGCGGCGTCCGGCCGGAGATACCTTTTAAAATATTGCGAGCGCTGTCGATAATGTCGCTGAATACAGCGCTGGCTGTGGGCATCATTCCCGAACCCTGTCCGAAAAGAAAAACCGGACCGGAGGCGTCGCCCACGATATGAAAGGCGTTATAATTTTGATTGACATTGGCCAGAAGATGCCCGGAAGGAATCATCGTCGGATGAATTCTCGCTTCCACAACGTAATTCTTCATAATAGCAATGGCCAAAAGTTTTATTCGGTAGCCCAACTCTTTAGCAAAGGCAATATCTTCACTGCCGATTTTGGTTATACCTTCGCAATAAATTTCCTTTAAATTGATTTTTTCCCCGTAGGCCAGCGATAGAGTTATGGCCAGCTTATGGGCGGTATCTATGCCCTCAACATCAAAAGTTGGATCCGCTTCGGCAAAACCCAGAGCTTGCGCTTCCTTCAAAACAACGTCGAACTTCTTATCTTCATCGGTCATCTTAGTCAAAATGAAATTGGCAGTGCCGTTCATGATGCCCAAAATAGAATTGATTTTATTGGCGACAAGACTCTCTTTCAGAGTTTTGATAATCGGAATAGTGCCGCCGACACTGGCTTCAAAACCGATATCGATACCTCTTTGCTCGGCGGCCAAAAATATTTCATTACCGTGCGTGGCCAGAAGCGCTTTATTGGCAGTGACAATATGTTTGCCTTGAGCAATAGCCTCTAAAATAAAAGTTCGCGCCGGCTCATAGCCGCCCATGAGTTCGATGATAATGGAAATATCTTTATCGTTGATTATTTCTTTAGCGTCAGTAATCAACAGATTTTTATCGAGTTTAATCGCCCGCGGCGTAGTGATATCGATATCGGCAATTTTCTTTAAAACCAGCTTTGCGCCAAGCTTTCTGGTAATCAGCTCCTCGTTTTGCTGTAAAAGCTTGACCACGCCCGTTCCAATATTTCCTAACCCGATTAAACCGATATTAACAGTTTTCATCACACATACCTAAATTAGCCTAAATTTATACGTTTTGCCCATTTTAGGACAACAACTCGAATGCATTTCCTATAACAAATACAGCCCTTTTGTCAAACAGATATAAATCTATGAGACTTGTCTTTTTCTAGACAAAAACAAAGATAAAGATCATTTTTGTCGAATTGCACTCGAGCAAATGAAACTTTGGTGAAAGGCAGCTGATTATTTATTAATGGGTGAAAAGAAAATCGGCGGATTACGATTTCTTGTTGATATTTAGAGATGATTTCATGAGCTTTCCGCCAAAATATATCCCCTCTTCCGCCGATGCCGACTATTCTCTCCAGTCTTTAGTCTCCAGTATATTTCTTATCCTGTCCTTGCTAAATCCAGTTTCCCTTGCCATTTCCAAAGCAATGTTTCTTTCAAGATTAAGTGTTCCGGTTTTTCCAAAAAAGGGTCGCTTGCGGACAATGCAAATGCGTCTTCCTTGGCATCGTTTAAAATCCGGGCATCACGAATAATGCTCGCAATTCGAAAATCAGGCAGGCCGGATTGCCGAGTCCCCAGAAAATCACCCGGACCGCGAATAGCCAAATCTTCTTCGGCAATGGTAAAGCCATCGGTAGTTTTTTCCATCACCTTTAACCTTTTGCGAGCGTCTGGCGAAGAAGCGTAATTGGCGAGCAAAACGCAGGTGGACGCGATGTCCCTTCTTCCGACGCGACCGCGCAATTGATGCAACTGCGAAAGGCCAAAGCGTTCCGCGTGTTCAATTACCATCAGCGACGCCAGCGGCACATCAATGCCCACTTCGATTACGGTTGTGGAGACAAGAATATTTATCTTATTGGCCAGAAATTCTTTCATCACGGCATCCTTTTCTTTTTCCTTCATCTTGCCGTGAATAAGGCCGACTTCATAATCGGGGAAAATATCACGCTGTAAATGTTCGGCCATGTTGGTCGCGTCTTTCAAATCCAGATTCTCCGATTGTTCCACTAGGGGATAAACGATAAAAGCCTGATGGCCTTTGGCCAACTCTTCATGAATTAATTGATAAACATTCCCTCTTTTATTTTCGCCCATCAAAACTGTGCGCACCGGCTTCTTCCCCGCGGGCATCTCATCGATTACGGAGACATCTAAATCGCCGTAAACCGTCATTGCCAATGTCCGTGGAATTGGTGTCGCCGTCATGACCAATACATCTGCGTTAATTCCTTTGCCGCGTAAAGTTGCCCTTTGCATGACGCCGAAACGGTGCTGTTCATCGATAACAACCAGACCCAGCTTATGAAAATCAACGCCTTCCGAAATCAAAGCGTGTGTACCGATGACAATATTGGCTTCTCCGCTCTCTATTTTATCCATTGCTTCTTTTTTTTGAACGGTGTTGAGGCCGCCGATAAGCATAACCGTTTTTAGCCCCAGCGCAGATGCCCAATTATGAATATTTTGATAATGCTGTTGAGCTAATATTTCTGTCGGGGCCATAATTGCCGCTTGATATGAATTCTCGCAAGCTGTAACCATTGCCGCCATCGAAACGATTGTTTTCCCGCTGCCAACATCACCCTGCAAGAGCCTGTTCATTGCGGTTTCTTTGGCCAGATCACCCTGTATTTCGTTAATCACTCTTTTTTGCGCCGCAGTTAAATCAAAAGGCAGAAGCGCAAGAAATTCATTTAAAAGAGTTCCCTCGATATTGAATTTAATTCCGGCATCTAAAATCCGCTCTGTTTTCTTTACGGCCATTCCTAATTGAAAGAAAAAAAACTCATCATAAATCAATCGGTGGTGAGAAGGCGATCGATTGGAATTATATTCCTCTAAAGATTTATCATTCTGGGGAAAATGGACCGACCTTAACGCCTCCTGAATATTGGGCAGATTGCGCTTTTGACAGATATCCGCCGGTATGGGTGAAACAACATAGCGGGCGTAATTTTCCAGCGCTTGATGCATAATTTTGCGCAGATATTTTTGATGCAGGCCTTCTGTCTCCGAATAGATAGGGACTATTCTTTTAAAATTTAAAAGATTTTCCGCTTCATTTTCTTCCAATATTTCATATTCGGGATGAATCATCGCTTTTCCCGCGTAATTGGGCTTTGTCTCCCCTGTAAAAATTACCCTGGTTCCTTTCTTAAAAACGCCCAAGAGATAAGACATCTGACCTTTAAACCACTTCGCCGTTAAATTGGCAGTGTTATCGTTGATTATAACTTCTAAAATACGCTTTTTTCCGTAGTATTTGTATTGAGTGCCGACAACGTTGCCCGCTACAGTTTGAGTTTTGCCTACTTCCAGACGGCTGATTTTCTTTATTTCTCGCCTGTCTTCGTAAGTGCGAGGTAAAAAATACAATAAATCTTCGACTGTATTGATTTTTTTAGCTAAAAGACGTTGCGCCATTTTCGGCCCCACACCTTTTAAATATTGAACCGGCAGGGTCAGCTTGGACAGAGCTCCTCTTAATTCAAATACTCTTTGTATTGTTTTAGGGTCATCAGTGTAAGTTATATTATGCACAGGTAAAGAATTTAGCGCGGTTTTTAGTTTCCCTAATATAGATTGCGCTTGTTCCAGCCTCGTCTTTTTTAATTCCAGCTTCTGCCAATCATAATCGGAAAATAGCTGCGACATTTCCTCAACCAAAGTAGAAGAATCATTATTGTCGGTTGGAAGTGAACCCTTAAGAGAGGCCAACAGACTTAATATAGATTTACCTAAATCTTTTATGTGAGATAAGTTTTTATAATTATCTTTGGAAGCAAAATTCAAAGGCTGTTCGATTTTTTGCAGAATCTTTTTTAGTGAATCCATTTAAGTCTCCGCAGGGTAAAAGTTAGCAAACCTAAATTATTTCCAATGAATTGATAAGTTTTCATTAACAAATAGCGTTTATTTGCGCAAGGAATGATTGACTTAAAAGATGATTTACGTTACAGGAGCGGACACTATATTTATTACATAGAAAATCAAACTCATAGGATAATATGTCAACTAAAACTACATACAAGTCGGCAGGCGTAGATATCGATATTGCCAACGAATTTGTCGATCGTATTAAACCGCTGATTAAAACAACTGCGCGCAAAGAAGTTATTTCGGGCATCGGCGGTTTCGGCGGGCTTTTCCATCTGGATTCAGCCAAACTAAAAGATCCGATATTGGTTTCTTCCACCGATGGTGTGGGCACCAAGCTCAAAATAGCTCAATTAGTGGATAAGCATGATACGATCGGGATAGATCTGGTAGCAATGTCGGCAAATGATGTGGTTGTTCAGGGCGCCGAACCTTTGTTTTTTCTCGATTATCTCTCCACGGGCAAAATCGATTTGGAAAAAAGCGTACAAATTGTCGATGGCATAGTTCAGGGCTGTATTCAGGCCGGTTGTACGCTTTTAGGTGGTGAAACCGCGGAAATGCCCGGTTTCTACAAAGCCGGTGAATACGATCTTGCCGGTTTTTGCGTCGGTGCAGTGGAATCCGATAAATTAATTGACGGCTCGACTATCAGCATTAACGACCGGGTGATCGGGCTTGCTTCCAGTGGCCTGCATAGTAACGGATTTTCTTTGGCCCGGAAAGTTCTACTGGAAAAAGGCAAATTTGGTGTTCAGGATAAAGTTCCCGGCCTGAACAAAACAATAGGCTTGGAACTTTTAGAACCGACACGAATTTATGTTAAATCTCTTCTTAATCTTTTTAAAAGCTTTAATATTAAGGGTATCATCCATATCACCGGGGGTGGATTTTACGACAACATCCCGCGCATAATTCCCAATTCCTGCCGGTGCGTAATTAACAAAAAAAGTTGGGATGTACCGCCCATTTTTGATGTTATCCGGGAAATGGGTAATATCGAAGAAAGAGAAATGTTTCGTGTATTTAACATGGGCATAGGTATGATGATCATTGTTTCGGAAAAGGAATGCCCGGGAGTTATCGAACAGTTAAAAATGTTGGCATTGGGTGAAAAAGCCTACTTAATTGGGACCATAGAAAAAAGAGAAGATAGTCAGGATCAAGTTTGTCTTACCAAAAATTAGGAATTGATACTTCATGGCTGATTTATTGAAATTGGGAGTTTTAATTTCCGGAAACGGCTCCAATCTCCAGTCAATTATCGATCATATCGAAAAAAGGTCGTTAAACGCGGTTATAAAGATTGTTGTCAGCAACAATTCCGATGCGTTGGGGATAAGCAGAGCAAAAAACCACGGCATTCAGATTGCTGTTTTAAAAAATGCCGACTTTAAGTCCCCAGAAGAGTTTGATTCTGAATTAATAAAAATCATAAAGGAAAATGATGTAGATTTGATAATTTTGGCCGGCTTTACGCGTATTCTTACCTCCGTTTTTTTGCAAGCTTTCCCTCAAAAAATTATGAATATCCACCCTGCCCTGCTTCCGTCTTTCCCCGGACTGCATGGACAAAAGCAGGCCTTTGACTACGGCGTCAAATTTACCGGCTGTACAGTGCATTTTGTCGATGAAGGCGTGGACACAGGACCAATTATTATTCAAAGCGTTGTACCTGTATATGACGACGATACCGAAGAAATCCTGACGGCAAGAATATTAAAAGAAGAACATCGGATTTATCCGCAGGCAATCCGGTTTTACGCTGAAGGCAGGCTGGAGATAAAGGATCGTAAAGTGAACCTTAAATCTGTAAAAAAATATTCTTGCCCTTCTCTTTCCAATCCGCCTTCGACTGGCTTTTGATGATTATCGAAGAAAATGCACATGAGGAAATAAAATATTTTATGTATGATTTAATTGTGATTGGCGACGATTTTTCGTCTTACGTTGCCGCGGCTATTGCATCTCAGTATGGCCTTAATACGGTTCACCTCGCAAAAAACGATTGCGAAGCAAAATATTCTATTGGCGGTTACGCCTTTAATATCGATCCGACGCCCTTAACGGGTTTTGGCGCTAATCAAACTGGCTTTTCTCTTTTAGCTGAATTGAATATCCCCTTGACGGAACAAGAATCATCGTTATTAAATCCCGCTTATCAGATTATAATGCCGGAGCACAGGATTGATTTTTTCAACGATAAAGATTCACTCGTTGGCGAGATTATCCGGGAATTTCCTGAAATGTCCCAGGAAATAAAGTACTTTTACGATGCAGTCTCAAAAAACTCAGCCGCATTTATTAAATGGCTTCATGGTCATCCTTTCATTCAGCCCAAAAGCATAAACGATTATTATAATTATCTAAAGTTTATTCCTTTTTTAATAAAATTTAACCTTGATGCCAAAAAATTTCAGCGGACAATTTTGCGCAATCCTTCTTTTAGAAAAATCTTGGAGGCTCAATATGTTTTGCTTTCCTGCGCGAAAGAAGGCTATAATTCTTTTATTTCCCACTTTCATTATTCAGCTCCTCTGCGCGGCGTCTACCGCTTTCCGCAAGCCAAGCAAACACTTTTTAATCTGTTAACGAAAAAATTACAAGCCTCCGGCGGTCAGTATATAAGTAATAATAAATTTATCACGATTAAAAAAGGTAAAATAATTGAAGCTGAAGTCGAAAAGAACGCCGGCACTGTTTCGAACATATCGGCAAAATACATGATCATCAGTACTAAATCTGAAGATATGTGCTTTTATCTTAAAGGGAAAAAGAGAACTAATATCGCTAATTTGATCAAGCCAGTTAAAATTTCTCATTACCCTTTTACCATCCATTTGGGCATTCCGCAAAAATGTATTCCCGAAAAAATGGCCAGTCATGCCGCCGTAATATCCAGCGTAGATAAAGATATTTACGATAATAATTTAATCCTTCTAGAATTGAATAATTCTTCCGGAGAAAAAAAAGGTTCTGCCGATAAAAAAATGCTGACGGCGACTATTTTTATTCCTAATGATTCAACTGCCTGGTCGAAAGAAAATTTAGAGGCACAAGCTCAATCAATAATCGAGCGCCTCGAATTTTTTCTGCCTTTCTTAAAAGAAAATATTAAATTCGTTGATATAGATAAATCAATCGATATTTCAATTAAATACCATAATATAGTTAATCCGAAATATATACCTGAAAAATCTTCCCTTACCGGCTTTTTCGCGAAAGACAATAGAACACGTTTTAGAAATATTTACCGCACCGGTGCTTCTTTATTAACGGACGCGGGCACTGATGGCGAAATCATTTCCGGCATGTTAGCCGTATTCAGGGTACTTGATAAAAGGAAATGATTTATGAATTATAATTTTTCTATTAAGAATCTTGGTGAGAGGCTAATTAAATCGCCTCTTAATATCGGCAATTTCACGCAAGATGAGAAAAGATTATTGTTCAACTCCTATTCCGATGATTTTTTATCTTTTACCGATAAAAAAGGAAAACCTCTTTCTCTGGAACTTGCCGGGCCCAGAGATAAAATTTTTTTTGATCCTCACCAAACAAAAGCGGCTATCGTAACCTGCGGCGGTCTTTGCCCGGGTATCAATGACGTGATCAGATCTATCACCATGACTCTTTTTTATCGTTATGGCGTCAAGGATATTTTTGGAGTCAAATATGGTTTAAGGGGATTAAATCCAATATACGGGCATGAATTAATCAAATTAACTCCCGAAATTGTAAAAGATATAACCAGTATCGGCGGCAGTATCCTTTCCACTTCGCGTGGTCCTCAAGATCCAGTACAAATTACGAACTCTCTTTCCCGGTCAAAAATTTGTATTCTCTTTTGTGTAGGCGGAAATGGCTCAATGCGGGCCGCTGCACAATTAACTGATGAAATTTCCAAAAATAATTTAAAAATATCAGTCGTTTGCATCCCTAAAACAATTGACGACGATCTTGATTTAATAGAAAAATCATTCGGCTTCGATACGGCGATAGAAAAAACCGTAGAAGCTATAAAATGCGCTCATGTGGAAGCTAAAGGTTCTTTCCACGGCATTGGTTTGATCAAAATTATGGGACGTCTTTCCGGGCATATAGCCGCTCACTCCGCTTTGGCCCAAAATGATGTTAATTTTGTCTTAATTCCAGAAGTGCCTTTTGATCTGGAAGGGGAAAAAGGATTTTTAAAGGCTCTGGAAACGCGCGTAAAAACCAGCGGCCATGCCGTGGTTTTAGTTGCAGAAGGTGCAGGTCAAAATCTTTTCCAGAAAAACGTAATGACTCCGGAAACAGACGCCTCGGGAAATATCCGCTTGTTTGACATTGGACATTTTTTGAGAAGTTCCATCGAGAATTATTTCAATAAAATTAAGATGGAAATTAATCTGAAATACATAGAACCAAGCTACCTTATCCGTTCGGTCCCGGCCAATTCTTCGGACAGTATTTATTGCAGTTCACTCGGACAATACGCCGTACATGCGGGTATGGCCGGGAAAACAGGCCTTCTGGTGGCGCTGCGGAAAGATGAATACGTGCACTTACCTCTAAGTACGGCAATTTCAAGCCGTAGAATCGATCCACGGGGCAATGTCTGGTTGCGGGTGTTGGAAACGACAGGACAGCCTTTATCAATGTCCAATTGCTAGTTTTATACCTTTTTTAGAACTGACCAAAAAATGAATTATCGCGAAATAATGCTTGCAAAATATTGCCTTATGTTCTAGTAACGACGCAGTTTTTTGAGGAGGATTTATTAATGTCTCGTGTTTGTGATGTATGCGGTAAAAAACCATCAATCGGCAATAGTGTCAGCCATGCTAACAATAAGACAAAAACAATCTGGTATCCCAATTTACAAAGATTACGTTGCGTTGACGAAAAAACCGGATCGGTAAAAAAAATTAAAGTCTGCACTCGATGCATTCGCTCCGGATTTGTTAAGAAAGCTATGTGAGAAGTGGAAACCAACCATATTTTTTTATAGTTTGAGCAGTTTCTTGAAGAAATAACTCATCATCGTCGTCAATTAAAGCTCTTGCCTGCAGAAATATATTTCTAACGCCTTCATAAAGTAATTGATCACTGTTTTTAAAACCGAATTTGTTTGTATAAAGACGAACTCTTCCTTCAATATTCATAATGCGCTC
>JBEKMF010000085.1:0-10526 GCA_050008655.1 Smithellaceae bacterium | reverse complement strand
CCTTATTGTTCCTTTCACCGGATAGCTTTTACCAAGCAGCTTGCCCAAAAATATTTTCAAGCTCTGCGCCGGGAAATTAATCTTTACGGAGAAAAAAGCTATAGATTTAGCGGAATTTATGTCGGTGGCGGGACCCCAACTGTCCTTATTGACGAGCTTGCCGAAACGTTACGTTTGGCGCGGCAGAGCTTTCCCATCAGGGAAATATCGGTAGAAACAAATCCCAATCACTTGACTTCGAGTAATATTGAAATTTTACAGCAAAGCGGCGTCCAAAGATTGTCTGTGGGTGTACAAACCTTTAATGATGATTTACTTAAAAAAATTGGTCGTTATGAAAAATACGGTTCAGGCGAGACTATCGCGGAGGGGCTCAAAAAAACTCAAGGATCATTTGATACTTTAAATGCCGATATGATTTTTAATATTCCCGCACAAACACAGGAAAATCTTGATGCCGACCTGGAAGTTTTACTGAATTTAAACATGGATCAAATCACATTCTATCCTTTGATGGTTTCAACTATAACGCAAGAGTTAATGGAGAAGACTATCGGAGAAGTTGATTTTAAGAGGGAGCAGAAACTATACAAGTTGATAGTAAAGCGCCTGGAAAAAAATTATAATTTTTCTTCGGCCTGGTGCTTTTCCCGGAAAAAGAAGGATAGTTCTCTCATTGATGAATATGTTGTAGATTACGATGAGTACGCGGGTCTGGGGAGCGGCGCGATAGGTTATCTTGATGGTGTTTGCTATTCCAACACGTTTGATATTGAGGAGTATATCGCCCGCCTCAATCATGGTATTTTGCCACTTATGGCTTCCCGCCGGTTTGATCTTCACGATCAAATGAGCTATGATTTTTTAATGAAACTATTCAGCACAAAATTGGACATTGCAGCGCTGGAAGAAAAATATAACAGTAAGTTTTTACAAACCTTATGGAAGGAAATAGCCTTATTCGAAATGGTCAGGGCTTTGCGTTATTTTCCGCCCCATTTGCGTCTAACGCCGAAAGGCCGTTACCTCTGGGTAATAATGATGAGGGAGTTTTTTATTGCCGTAAACAATTTCCGTGATTATTGCCGTAAGCAAGCCGGTGTTATATAACTTTCGTCAAGAAGAGATATTTATGAATGAGCGAAGAAAAGAAATGCTGAAGAAACTGCCGAAAATTGATGAAGTTATTCTACTTTTGGAAAAGCAGGATATCTATGCTCTGGCGCCGCGCAATATTGTCAAAGAAACCTGCCGGAAAGATGTACAAAATTTGCGGGGGAAAATTGTAGATGCCAAGAAAGAGGGACTTGCGGAATTTTCTTCTGATGCGGCAACTGTCGCCGGGGAAGTAGAAAAATTAATAAGAGGATTGTATCGTTATAATTTGCGCAGGCTTGTCAATGCCACCGGCGTGATTTTGCATACCAACCTTGGCCGCGCGCCGCTTTGCCTGGAAGCGCTACAAAGAATTTTGGAGGTGGGCAGAGGCTATTCGAATTTGGAATTTGATTTGATTAAAGGTGAACGCGGTCGGCGCTATGATCATGTAAGCCGATTGATTTGTGCCTTGACCCACGCACAGGATGCCCTGATTGTCAATAATAATGCCGCGGCTGTTTTGCTTGTCCTGAACACCTTGTCGGAAGGAAAAGAAACCATAGTTTCCCGCGGAGAACTCATTGAAATCGGCGGCGAATTCCGTATTCCGGAAATTATGCGCAAAAGCGCCGCTCGCCTACGCGAAGTGGGAACGACCAACCGTACGCGTCTGAGTGATTATGAAAAGGCCATAAATAAAGAGACTGGCTTGATGCTGAAAGTGCACACCAGCAATTTTCGCATCGTCGGTTTTACCGAAGAAGCGACTATTGAATCACTGGTGGCACTGGGAAAAAAGCGCCACATTCCGGTTATGGATGATTTGGGCAGCGGTTGTTTAATAGACCTGGATAATTACGGTTTGGAGCATGAGCCTACTGTTCGCGAAATTTTATCCGCCGGTGTCGATGTAGTCACTTTCAGCGGGGATAAGCTCTTGGCTGGCCCGCAGGCGGGCATCATTTTAGGAAGAAAAGAAATTTTAGAAAAAATCAAAAAAAATCCGCTCAACCGCGCCCTGAGAATCGATAAATTCACATTAGCCGCACTCGAAGCGACATTAATGCATTACCTTAATCCTTCTGTAGCTGTAAAAGAGCTTAGATCATTACGATCATTGACTGAACCGCTCGACGCTGTCAAAAAGCGTGCCCGTAAACTGCTCAATAAATTGCAAAAACTGAATTTCGACTCTCTTGAATTTTTCCTGAAAGATGATTTTGCCGCCGCAGGTGGAGGATCACTGCCCACGCAGAAGATTTCCACCGTTTTAGTCGGAATCAACAACAAAAAAATATCAGCCAGTCGCATGGAAGAAAAACTGCGTCAGCTTGATGTGCCCATCATTGTCCGTGTCGATAAAAATGGAATTTTCATTGATTTGCGCACGGTTGCCGATGATGAATTTGTCTTCATCATCGAAGGTTTGCGTCAAATAGCGTCCCTTAACCCATGATTTTGGCGGAGTTAAATTGTCAATTTCATCAACGCAATCGAGAAAAATCCGCTTTACGGTGAGCTGCAATCAGCGCGGCCAAAGGCTGGATGTGTTTCTTGCTCAAAATGATACGTCGCTTTCGCGATCTCAGGTTAAGCGTGCTGTAGAAGAAGGTGATGTCCTGGTCAACGGTATAATACCAAAACCAAGCCAGCATTTGAAAGACGGAGATAT
Organism: Smithellaceae bacterium; assembly: GCA_050008655.1. Classification (GTDB taxonomy): domain Bacteria; phylum Desulfobacterota; class Syntrophia; order Syntrophales; family Smithellaceae; genus UBA4810. The sequence continues at coordinate 7,756 of JBEKMF010000085.1, read as the reverse complement.
AGTAAGCCTCAATCTAAAACCGGCAAAAGAGGCAGTAGCCTTCGCCCAGAATATTCCACTCGATATTGTCTATGAAGACGAGGCCGTAATTGTGGTAAACAAACCCGCGGGAATGGTTGTGCATCCTGCGCCGGGAAATCCGGAAGATACATTAGTAAACGCTTTGCTGTTTCATTGCCAAAATCTGTCGGGTATAGGCGGCGTTATCCGCCCGGGCATCGTTCATCGCTTGGATAAAGGAACGTCGGGTTTGATTGTGGCGGCAAAAACGGATGATGCGCACCGCAATCTTTCCGCCCAGTTTGAGAACCATGAGGTACACAAAACATACCGAGTCTTGGCGTGGGGCGATATGAAAGGCAATCGGGGAGAAATTATAATGCCTGTGGGCAGGCATGCCACCAACCGTAAGAAAATGTCCACAAAGAGCAAGCGAGGAAAATCTGCCCTTACTCTTTGGAAGGTGCACGAACGTTACGGCTTGGCTACTTTGTTGGATGTGGAAATTAAAACAGGCCGCACCCATCAGATCCGCGTCCACCTCTCCGACCGGGGTTATCCGGTCATCGGGGATACCGTTTATGGCAGTGCAACAAATAAAATACGTGCCATTAGCGATCCAATGTTAAAGGCAAGTCTGAAGTCATTAAACAGGCAAGCACTACATGCCGCGCAGCTTTCTTTTATTCATCCTTTAAAGCGCGAGCGGGTCGTGTTCAGAGCGGAAATGCCGGAAGATATGACCAAGTTATGTGGGCTTTTCCGCCGCAGGCAAGCACTAGTTCAATGAACAGATAAGAAAGCAGATAAAATGTTTTCGATTTTAAAGAAAGATTCGATTTCCTATTTACAGGCGCCAATTTTTAGCAAATGCGATTTTTTAATTCATGCTTTTTGCGCGCGGCAGGGTGGAGTCTCGCAGGATAAATATGCCAGCCTCAATGTAAGCTTTAACGAAGGTGATGAAGAATGCAGCGTTTTGCAGAATTGGGATCGCCTGTCCAAGGCTTTTGCCATTCCTTTGGAACAATTTTTAGTCGTCAATCAGGTTCACGGCGATGAAATATTCGTTATTAAGCCGCACGGCGGCTATTTTTCTTCGCGCAGCGAGCTTAATTATGACGCCATTGTAACCAACCGCACTAATCTGGCGATTTGCATTAAAACGGCGGATTGCGTGCCGGTTTTCTTTGTTGACCGAGTGAAAAAAATAATTGCCGTAACGCATGCCGGTTGGCGCAGCACTGCTTTAGGCATTAGTGCCAAAGTTATCGGATTGATGCAAAATCAATACGGTTCTTCTTTGCAAAATATTTTGGTAGCTATCGGCCCTTCGATAGGCAAATGCTGTTATCAGGTGGATTCGGCTGTCGCTGATGCTTTTCGCGGGCAGAAAAGCCATGAAATTTATTTACTGCCTGCGGCTGAAGGTAACAAGTGGATGCTGGATTTGCCCGAGGCGAACCGCCGGCAAATCTTGGATTGCAGTATTCCCGGAAAAAACATAGAAGTATCCGGTTATTGCACCATGTGTAATCAGGATATTTTCTTCTCGCATCGTGGCTCCGGCGGAATTACAGGCAGGCAAATTAATTTTATGATGATCAAGGGAGGTCCACCCTGTCGAGCGTTAACGGTAAATGACAATTTAAGAAGGATACATTAACCCGGGTACATCCCGCGATGGAGGTCTTTATGAATCTTGAGCCTTTGTTTGAACCCAAAACCATGGCGGTCATCGGCATTTCCGCCACAAATGACCGTCATCCGGCCAATGTCATTTTTGCCAAAAACAATCACCGCTATCCGGTTGGGGTTTATGCCGTCAACCCCAAGGGCGGAAAACTTCACGATGACAAAATATATCCGCGCGTTACAGATATTCCCAAAAAGATTGATCTTGCCATTATTGCCACCCGGGCGGAATTGGTGCCGCGGGTGATGGCCGAATGTATTCAAGCGGGGGTAAAATCAGCCGCAGTTATTTCCGGCGGTTTTACCGAAAGGGGACGTAAGGATTTACAGGATCGAATGGTGAGCATGGCTAAAGAAGCCAGATTCCCGTTTATCGGTCCCAACTGTCTGGGTGTTTACGTTCCCTTAAAAGTGGATACCTTTTTCCTGCCTATTGAACGGATGATCAAGCCGGAAGCCGGTGGGGTTACTTTTGTCAGTCAGAGCGGCGGCATTCTGGTTGATCATATGATCAAATTCACCCAGCAAGGTGTCGGTATGGCCAAAGCCATCAGCATCGGAAATAAAGCTTTTATCAAGGAAAAAGAATTACTTGCTTATCTTGTCCGCGATCCGGCCACAAAAGTAATTGCTTATTATATCGAGGGATTTGGCAAGGGCGAAGGCCGGGATTTTATACTGGCGGCTGAACGCTCACACAAACCGGTTGTCATCATGAAATCGGGAAAAACAACTGCCGGAAATCGTGCAGTTTCCAGTCACACCGCATCTCTGGCGGGTGACTATGCCAGTTTCTCCGCGGCTATCGCCCAGCATAATATTCTGGAAGCCCTAAATGAAAGCGAACTTGTATCCTTCTGTGAAGTTTTGAGTACTTACACAAAACCCATTGAAGGCAATATCGGCATCATTACCGGCAGTGGCGGTCACGGGGCCATGGCCGTTGATGCCTGTCTGCTCAATGAAATAAAAGTTCCAGAATTATCTGTTGAAACCAGGGCAGAAATAAAGGGAAATCTTACAGACAGCATTCAGGCCATTGCTGCTCTTGGCAATCCCGCTGATCTTACCGGTAGCGCTATTGATGAAGATTTTGTTGCTTGCGCCAAAGTTATGGGTGCTTCCAGGGAAATTGATTGCGTTATCATTTTGCTCCTTCCGTATCTTCCGGGCATCACTTTGGATATCGGAGTAAAATTAAGCGGCGTTAGTAAACAATTCAATAAGCCGTTTATTGCTTATGTGCCTCAGGTGGAAAAATACAACATGCTCATTGAAGGTTTTGAACTCAATGGAATTCCCGTATCTCCGTCCATCGAAGGTGCCGTATTGATGGCGAAAGCGCTAGTGAGGAAAAAACCATGCTGAAAAAAGAAATTGAAGAGATGATTGAAAAATCAAAAAAGTGGGGATGGGTGATGGAGCCAGACGCACAAAAAATATTCTCTCTGTACGGTTTTAAAACACCAAAACATGCCGTTGCCACTGAGACCAAACAGGCAATAAGCGTGGCTCGCTCCATCGGTTATCCTGTCGTCGCTAAAATTGTATCGCCGGCTATTATTCATAAGTCCGATGTTAAGGGAGTTGTTGTGGGCATTGACAATGACGAAATATTAACTAAAACACTGGAACGCTTCCACAGACTTAACGGCTTTACTGGTATGATGATTGCGGAAATGATCCATGGTATTGAGTTGATCATTGGTGCTAAAAACGATTTTCAATTTGGTCCGATGATTCTTTTAGGGATGGGCGGCATAGGTGTGGAGATATATAAGGATGTATCATTGCGAATGGCTCCGCTCAAAGCAAGAGATGCAGACAATATGGTAAGTGAGCTGACTGCCCATCGCTTGCTCACCGGTTATCGCGGAACGAAGCCCATTAACATGAATGCGCTCAAGAAAACGATTCTGAGTTTTTCCGGATTGATGATGGATTTGCGGGATGTGGCTGAATCCGTTGATTTGAATCCCGTCATGTGCAATTCAAAATCATGCATCATTGCTGATGCGAGAATCATGCTGAAGAAATAGTTTTTACATGGTGTACTGAACATGAAAAATCCTTGGTTCAAGCATTACGCGAAACATGTCCCCCATACTATTACTTATCCGGAGATTCCTATTCACCGTTTTCTGACGGATACTGTCGCCCAACACCCGGATTATATAGCTTTCACTTTCAACGAGACCAATACTTCTTACCGGGAGCTAAATGAGAAGGTGAACAAATTCGCCCTCATCCTTCAGAAAGCCGGGGTGAAAAAAGGGGACGGAATTGCTTTTCTTCTGGTTAATTCTCCCACGTATGTTATCGCTTTCTTTGCCGCCATTAAGCTAGGTGCTATTGTGGCCAACCTTAGCGTTGGTATTCAGGGAGAGGAACTTATACGCTGTTTAAATAACTCGGGTGCAAAAATAGTAATAACTTTGGATTTATTTGCCCAGAATCTCTATAGCGTGGTAAAAGATACAGGAGTTAAAACTGTTATTTTCCATTCCGTTTTCGGATTGGAAAAGAAAATACTCATGGAAGAAGGAATACCGAAACCTCAGATCTTTCAGGAACTACTTGCTTCAATAGAGAGAGCGCCAGAACCGGTAGTGGAGATTTCTCCGGCAGATGTGGCGGTGCTTCAGTATACAAGCGGCTCTACCGGGACGCCCAAAGCGGCAACCCTGACTCACTCCAATATTGTGGCCAGTGTGCTCCAGTCCGATACATGGATGGGAATAAAGGGCGCCGGAAATGCCGCGGTGATGTGTATAATTCCCTTTTTCCATGTTTTCGGAATGTCGTCTTGCCTTTTGGTTTCCGTCCTCAAGGGATACCGGATGATACTTCTTCCCCGAATGGACTTAATGGACATCCTTTCCCTGATGAAGATGCTGGAAACCTATAAGCCTATATCATTTCCGGCCGTACCCAGTTTGTGGAGCACGATCATGTCGCGTTCTCCCGAGACTGCCCGGACTCAATTTTCTTCCATTCAGGTGGCGGTCAGCGGTGGGGCGCCTCTTGCGCCCGCGGTACATGACAAATTTGAAGAACTCACCGGAAGGAAGATTATGGAAGCCTACGGTCTATCGGAAGCCTCCTCGGCCACGCATATCACACCTTACCCCCATGGTGCGCCTAGGGGTTCTATAGGACTTCCCCTCCCGGACACGGAAGTTAGAATCATGGACATGGAAACGGGGCAGAAAGAATGCGCTATGGGAGAGGTTGGCGAACTGGTAGTAAAAGGACCCCAGATCATGCAGGGGTACTGGAATAACAAGGAACTTACCGCGGCGGTTTTGTGTGGCGGTTGGTTTTACACCGGGGATATGGCTCGGATGGATAAGGATGGATACTTTTACCTGGTAGACAGGAAAGATGACCTGATTATCTCCAAAGGATTTAACGTCTATCCCGGTCAGATCGAAGATATTCTGAAGCGGCACCCTAAAATCAAGGATGCGGCAGTTATCGGGATTCCCGACCGAATCAAGGGACAGGCCATCATTGCGGTAATTGTTTTGAACGAAGGCCTGCAAGGAGATAAAGAGGAATTCCTCCAGTATTGCAAAGAAAACCTGCCTGATTACCGATTACCAAAAACCATACTTCTTCGCGATGAAATTCCCCGGGACCCGGCAGGGAAGCTCTTAAGGCGAATATTGAGGCAGGATGTTCAGATCACTTGACGAAGAATGATTAAAGTTCTTTATTGACAGTAATTCTTTTAAGTATTAGTTAAATCTAACAATTTTTAAGACAGCAAAGGAGCATTGCGCATGATTATTGTTACAGGCGGCGCCGGATTTATCGGCAGTGCTTTTATCTGGCGCCTCAATCAGGAAGGCATCGATGATATTATCATCGTTGATCACTTGGGTACTGACGACAAGTGGAAGAACTTAGTCAACCGGCGTTTTTCCGATTACATCCATAAGCAAGAGTTTTTACAAATGGTCTGCAACGATAAAGTGCCTTTGGAAACCAGCGCTATCGTCCATATGGGTGCCTGCTCATCCACAACGGAGCGCGACGCGGATTATCTCTGGGAAAATAATTATCTCTACAGCCGCAAACTTGCCGAATGGGCTATGAAGCGAAACGTTCGCTTTATTTACGCCAGCTCCGCCGCGACTTACGGCGATGGAGCTCTGGGCTTTGACGATGATCACAGTAAAATCAGTAAGCTCAAACCGATTAATATGTATGGCTATTCCAAGCAGTTGTTTGACCTATGGGTTTTGAAAGATAAGCTGGAAAATAAAATTGCAGGCATCAAATTTTTCAATGTTTTCGGTCCCAATGAATACCACAAAGAAGAAATGACGAGCGTAGTGTTCAAGGCGTTTCATCAGATTAAAGAAACCGGAAAAGTGCGGCTTTTCAAATCTTATAAGAAGGAATATCCCGACGGCGGCCAGATGCGCGACTTTGTTTATGTGAAAGATTGCCTGGATGTTATGTGGTGGCTTTTTAATAATAAGAAGGTCAACGGCATTTTTAATTTGGGCACAGGCAAAGCCCGAACTTGGAATGATTTAATTGCTGCCGTATTTGCCGCCATGGGGCGCAAAACCAATATCCAATACATTGAAATGCCCGAATCGTTGCGCGATCAATACCAGTATTTCACCGAAGCAAAAATGGATAAGTTGAAGGCCGCCGGATGTCCCGTTAAGTTTTCTTCTCTAGAAGATTCTGTGCGGGATTATATCGGTAATTATTTGCAGCAAGCCGACCAATATTTGGGTAGATAAAACAGTAAAACTAAGCGTATGCTGGCCCACAGCATTCGCCCAGGTAATCTGCATGCCGGGTCTTTTCACGAGGCCGACCAAGATGAAAAGAGACATTGTTTGCATCATCCCCTCCCGCTATCAGTCCAGCCGTTTTCCGGGGAAGCCTCTGGCCGATTTGTGCGGTAAACCGATGATTCAGCATGTCTATGAACGCGTATCCAAGGCCAAAGCCGTTCCGTATGTAGCGGTCGCCACCGATGATGACAGAATATTTAAAGCCGTGGAAAAATTCGGCGGCAATGCCATTATGACGTCCGCCGCGCATCGCTCCGGCACGGACAGGATTGCCGAAGCTGTAAAATCCCTGAATATTTCTGCCGACGCCATCGTTGTCAATATTCAAGGCGATCAGCCGGTCTTTGAGCCAGTGCAGGTGGATGAAGTTATCCGGCCTCTGATAGATGATTCCACAATCGTTATGTCCACATTAATTTATAAAATTATTCTTGATGAAGAAATTACCCACCCCCATGCCGTAAAGGTTGCTTTCGATAACGATTATTTTGCCCTATATTTTTCGCGGGCAACCATTCCCTATGTGCGCGCGAGCACGATGAAAGCCGACTATTACAAACATCACGGCATTTATGCCTACCGCCGCGATTTCCTCGATGTCTTCACCCAACTTCCCGAAGGAAAACTGGAAAAGCTCGAAGCCCTGGAGCAGCTCCGGGCACTGGAATACGGCTACAAAATCAAAGTAGTGATAACACCATATGATTCTGTCGAAGTAGATAACCAGCAGGAACTGGAAAAAGTGCGGCAGATTATTGCCGCAAAAAAATAAGCTTGCTGCAGTAAATCTTGAAGTTAGCGGAGGTACAATGAGCCCGCGCAAAAGAATCATTTTGCTGATTTTAATCATGGTAGTGATAGTTTTGGGAATTGAAGCGATTGCAATTACAATGCTTTATCAAACGTCTTTCAAGGAACAAGCGGAAGACCTCCAGGACATCGTTGTGAGTCAGGCTCGCTTGATTGAAGCGATGGCGCGATTCAATGCCTTACATAGCAAGACTTATCCTTTGGGGGTCAATGAAGCGACGTTAAGCCAAGTCATTGATGCGCATAAAAATTATAAGGGTTTTGGCCAAACCGGTGAATTCACTCTGGCCAAGAGACAAGGAGATAATATTGTTTTTATTTTCAATCAGCGTCACAGCAATTTGCAGAATCCGCAACCCATTCCTTTCAACTCCAGATTGGCGGAACCGATGCGACTGGCGCTATCCGGACATTCCGGAATTATTGTTGGA
>JBEKMF010000084.1:0-10720 GCA_050008655.1 Smithellaceae bacterium | reverse complement strand
AGATGGTCGGGGCGAGAGGATTTGAACCTCCGACCCTCTGAACCCCATTCAGATACGCTACCAGACTGCGCCACGCCCCGACATTCTGCTAAAGTGTTGATGTCATTACCATCATCGCCAAATCATGTCAAGGGTAAATACTTATATATCCAGTGGCAAACATGCTGTTTCATATTACCCCATTGAAATCAAATTTTTCGTTGACATTATTATTCCCAAGGTCGAAGCGATTTTAGGCAAAACACTTTTCCCTTTTCCTCCGATATAGTGATCCATTGCCTCTTTGTAGAAGATTGATCGGTGAGGAATTGTCATTTACATTATTTATTTTTAAAATTAGTCATTGGACGAGAAATATCAGGAGGTATATGCCTTGCCGCTAACCTCTATTGCCGTAATAAATAGCCTGAAATTTCAGGCAAGACCTGAGCACAAAATAGGGTAGTTTTTGATTTTCTATTTGAATTTATTTTTTTCTTTATTTTTTGGTTGTTTTTTCCCCCAGATGGGATGTCGCTTCGCCGCCAGACGGATGATGCGGCTTCCCATCTGTCCGTAACTGAAGCCGGCAAATTCGGCGACGCAGGCCATGCTGGCATCGTGACTAATGTCCGGGTTAGGATTTACATCCAGAATGAAAAAAACATTATTTTGATACCGGACGTCAAGACGGGCGTAATCCCTGCATCCCAAAGCCCGATAGGCGGCCTTGCACACCTGCTCCAAAACCTGCATTTCTTTTTCACTAAGTGGCGCCGGCAGTAATGTCTCTATCTTTTCATAGTGATCGGAACCGGGAATGGATTTTGATTCATAGGTACATAGCCGGTCTTTTAAATCACTGAAAAAAGAGAAGTCCATTTCGGCGGGAGGCAGCATTTCAAGGCGTTCATTTCCCCACAAGGTGACATGAAATTCCCGCCCATCGATGAAGTCTTCGACCAGAGCAGGCTGACAGTATTTATCCAGGATATATGATATCCTGCTTTTCAACTCCATAGGCGTCATTACAACGGCATCTGGTGTAATGCCTTCAGAGCAATGTTCGTTTACAGGTTTGATAATTGCGGGAAAACGATCCCATGATCCAGGTTCAGCCAGATTAAATATCTGCCACATCGGCGTCGGGATGTTTTCTTGATCAAGGATCATTTTCACGCGACACTTGTCTTGAGAGAGCGCCAGGGCGTTGGAGTCCGCGCCGGTAAAAACAAAACCAAGCATCTCCATTCTTTTTGCCACAAGCCATTCGCCGTGGTTTGTTCCAGGCAGACTTTCACACCAGTTAAAGACAATATGTTCCAGGGGATTGAATGTATTAAGATGACTCGCTATATCATCATCAAAAATGGGGACAAAAACAGTGGGGTGCCCCTCTTCGATCAATGCATGACCCAACTGAGACGATACGGTTATTACCTCGTCTTTTTCCTCTTGTGTCCAGTCCGGATTCACATTGTACAATAATATTACCGGAATGTTTGCAGGGTCAATATTTACAGGCACCCGTTACCTCTTCAAATTAATTCACTACTTGCTCTCTTTGAATTTACATCATTGCTTTATGCTCAAGTATAACTTAAACCCTTTAATCATACCATAAGAATTACGCAATTACCGAGCATTAGCAATCATCCCCAATACCTTGCTACTTAAAAGTTATCGTTAACTTATATACTCCTTCGGATAAAACCGTGTGTACAGGATATGGTGATTTTTCATAAACTTTTAACATCGCTTTATTGTTCGCCAGAACATCAGCCTTAAATCCGGCAATGCCCTCCTCCCTGGCAATGCGAATCAGCAGTTCAAATAAATACGAAGCGATGCCCTTGCCCTGATAGCTTTCATCTACGATGAATGCGGTATCGGCAAAAGACTCGTTTTTAGAGCGGGCATAACGCGCTTCGGCAATAATTTTTTCTACACCTGATTCATCGACAATAGCCACTATGGACATGTGATACCGGTAATCGACATTAACATATTCCTGCATTTTTTCATGGGGCATTGTCTTGATCGGACTGAAATAACGGTAATAGACAGCTTGATCCGAAAACCGGTAAAACAACCGGCGCATTTCGTCTTCATCGGATGGCTTGATCGCCCGAAAGCGGATGGTCAGACCGTCTTTGAATTTATGCGAATAGGCGATTTTATCCGGATAAAGATGACCCGAATCGGGAAAATATATCTGGTCAGCGTAAATCATTTTTTCTTTCTTGGCCTGTCTGATCAGATCAGCCCGATCATCGGGATGGGCAATTTCAATCAGTGCCTGCGCGCGCTCGCGCAGCGTTTTACCCATTAGATAGGCAACGCCATACTCAGTAACAACAAGATCCATAGATTCACGATTAGTAAACTGAAAAGGAAATTTATCGGCGGATATGATAATGTTCGCTTGAGCCTTGAGGTTACGGCTGGGTAAGGCAAAAATAGTGCGGCCGTTATTCGACAGGGCTGATCCCATAAATAGTTCCTGAACATTCCCCGGACCGGCAGTGACATTTCCTTTGCCTGTATGAAGAGCTACATTACCGGTAAGATCAACTTTCCGCGCCTGTAGAATAGCGGTCATTCGATCATTGAGGCCGATTACTTTCGGATCCATTATTATATCTTGAGGCTGAAATTCAACCAATGGGTTCAGATCCAGCCACTGCATCAGTTCTTTAGTACCGATAACATAGGAAGCAGCCGATTTGCCACGGAAGATTCCCTTGCGCCGGTTGGTCACAGCGCCGCTTTTTACCAGATCCATCAGTGCATCGGTGAAAAAAGGCGAGTGCACACCCAGATCTTTTTTTGTGGACAGAGTTTTGGCCAGAGCTTCATAAAACGGTCCGATACCATAAGAAATACAACTACCGTCTTCAATAACAGAGGCGACATTAGCGGCGACTTTCAGATAAATCTCTTCCAATGGCCAGCGGGCAATATATAGCGGCGGTTCAGTCGCTTCGATAAGAAAGTGGAAATCATCCATGTGCACAAGTGTATCGCCCATTGTCCGCGGCACATGTGAATTTATTTCACCAACAACAATTTTTGCTGTTTCCATGGCTTGCCGTTCCGCGCCAACTCCGACAAGATAAGCATAACCGTTTTCGTCAGGAGGTGTGATCTGAATGAAGGCGACATCAATATTGATGGCTCCCGTCTTGAATAACCAGGGTATCCGCGAAAACCGGCTGGGAATAAGATCAACCCTACCCTCGCTGATGGCCTCAGAGGCAATCCACCCGGAAAAAAATGTTTTCAAACGGAATTTCCGTGCATACCGCGCATCGATTGCTACTGTGTCCCCAAGGCTGACAAGTTGGATAAGTTCAAGGTCTTGCAAATTAACTTGGTTTGATTCCATCAGATGCTTGACCAGCGTACGCGGTTCCGCCATGCCGGTGCCAAGGAAAATAGTCATCCCCGGCTCGATTTGTGCCAATATTTCTCCCGGAGAAACAACTTTATTTTTCCACATATTTTTCTGCCTGTTAATTATTTTGCGGCCAAGGCTATATTATGTGAGAAAGCTCTATGCCGAAAAACTACTTCTCTTCTTCAATCTTCACTATATTTTCGTACATAGAAAATATCGGGATTCTCCAGCCATATTTTTTTATCTTTACTATCTTCCCCCTGAGTTTGATGGCATCGTTCTGAACCGTGCCGGAATTGAACTTTAACCGGTATCTGGCATCGTAGTTCACAAAAGGCCGGTACTCCGTCGCGATCATGAACATTCCATCTACCTTCGTCATCTGCGCGTCGGTTATCCTCGTCACGACCGTGTCGGCAACGAAATAACTATACAGCACCAGCAGGATACAAGCAACGATTCCGATCAGTATCACTTTGATCTTCATATCATTCTCCATGCATTTTGGAATTTGATATTTTTTTGATAAGAATTAACTCTTACGGGACAGGATAATAATATGGAAGTCTTTGCACGTCAATAAAATAATACTACAAGATATCGATGCATTTTGGAAATCCTACTTAATAGTAAGAAAAAGGCTAGTGTGAAAAATGCATGTTTAAGTGGTGCCTGGGGCGGGAATTGAACCCGCACAGCCTTAAAGACCGAGGGATTTTAAGTCCCTTGCGTCTACCAATTCCGCCACCCAGGCCAAGATTTGACTACCAGAAGAAACACTGCGGCTTATATTATTTTTAATTTGCAGTGTCAAGGATTTGCTGGACATTTTTTTGTTTCTTGAAGGTTGAATAAATTTTATGATAAGGATGACCTCACCAACATAAAAGCAAGGAAATAGCCCATGCAAGAAATTGATATCCTCATCACCGGCGGAAAAGCGCTCCTGCTCGATTCACAAAACACACATTTGGAAAACGCGGCAATTGCCGTCAACGCCGGCGAAATAGTCGCCATCGGAGAGACCCAACAAATTGCTAAAAAATACCGCGCCAAAAAAACGATCGGCGCCAAAGACTCTCTGATTATGCCCGGCTTTATCAATTGCCACACGCACGCGGCTATGACCTGTTTTCGTGGCATCGCCGACGATCTCGAACTTATGGATTGGCTCAATAATTACATCTTTCCGGCGGAAGCCAAAAATGTAAATAAAGAACTCGCCTATTGGGGAACGCTCCTCGCCGCCGCCGAAATGATCAAATCCGGCACCACCACCTTTTGCGATATGTATATCTTCGAAGATGAAACCGCCCGCGCCGCAAAAACTGCCGGCATGCGTTGCCGTATCGGCGAAGTGCTCTTTGATTTTCCCTCCCCCAACTTCAAAACTACTGAAGAAGGCCTTCTCTACACCCGCATGCTAGTGGAAAAATGGCAAAACGATCCGCTTGTTAACATCATTGTCGAACCGCACGCGCTTTATACCTGCTCCCCTTCCCTGCTGGCCGAAGCGAAAAAGATTGCCGATACTTACAACACTCCTCTGGGAATTCATCTTCTGGAAAATAAATCCGAACAAGAACAGCTCAAGCAAAAGTACGGCAAAAGTGCTGTTTCTTTTTTAAAAGATATCGGTTATCTAAATGGACGTTTGATTGCGTTCCATTGCGTTTGTTTCTCTGATGAAGATATGAAATTTTTTGCCGATCATGGCTGTAAAGTTTCTCATAATCCAGCCAGCAACATGAAACTCGCCAGCGGTGTCGCTCCCGTGCCCGATATGCTCAAGGCCGGCATTACCGTCGGTCTGGGAACTGACGGCTGTGCCAGCAATAATAACCTGGATATGATCAAAGAAATGTCCACCGCCGCCAGGCTCCATAAAGTTGTCCGTCTTGATCCGACGGTGATGGATGCCCAGACAGTAGTACGCATGGCCACAATTGAAGGCGCCAAAGTTCTCGGCATGGAAAAAATTATAGGCTCTCTGGAAGTCGGCAAAAAGGCTGATATAATCATCATCGGTTTGAACGAACCTCATTTGACACCGCTTTATAGCGAATATTCGCACCTTGTTTACGCGGCAAGCGGAGCCGATGTGGATACAGTATTGATCAACGGCAAAGTTGTCATGGAAAACCGTAAATTCTTAACCATTGACGAAACTGAAGTCATGCAAAAGGTTAGAGAAATTGCCGTTAAAGTAAAAAATAGTTTGTGGCAGTAGTCCTCGCTCCAAGTATTGCCACAAACACATTCCCTGAATTATTCGTATTCTTCCAGATATCTCTCGATATACTCGCGCACGCGATCTTTCGGCTGGTAGATGCCGAAATGGCCTTCACCAAGGATATCGGCATCAAGAGCCAATAGAGCCTGCATTGATTTTTTCCACGCTTCGATATCGGAATCAAATGATTTGTGAAAGGGGCCGTGGATATCCTGTCCGAAAAGAATTCGTTTTCCCCCGCGATCTAGATAAAGAGAAATGGAGCCGGGCGTGTGCCCGGGTGTATGAAGCCAACGGAGTTCTTCCGGACCGAATTTCAATATTCCACAAGCGCCCTTTAGTTTCTGATCTATGGGTGTCGGCGGAAATGTCGTGTCATACCAGTTGGCGGCCGTGCGGATGGGATCACCAGACTCCATTGCGTTCGCATCTAATTCATGGATTAATATTTTAGTCCCATATTGCTTTCTAAATAAAGGCGCCGAACCAATATGGTCTATATGATTATGCGTTAAAATTAAGTGGGAAATGTTGGATGGATTTAAGCCTAATAATTCAATGTTGCCGACAAGCTGATTAAAGCTTCTGCCCGCTCCCGAGTCGATTAAAACAAGCACGTGGGCAAAATTGATCAGGTATACCGCCGCGTCATCGGGCAGGGTGATGTTTGGCCCGCCGATTAAATAAATGCCGCTGACTATTTCTTCCGCTTTGATTCTCATCGGCAACCCTGCATTTATTTTTTATCTTGGTTTCAGGGACGGAATGTACCAATGATTTGTCTAATATTTTTTATTCTATTTCTTGCCAAATAGTTTTGCATCCCCTCCAAAATATCTATAGTCGCGTGGGGATTGATGAAGTTGGCGGTGCCGATTTGCACGGCTTTAGCTCCCAGAATTAAAAATTCCAGCGCATCTTCCGCATTCATAATCCCACCGATGCCTATAACGGGTATCGAAACTACTTGAAGAACCTGCCATACCATGCGTAATGCAATAGGTTTTATCGCGGGGCCTGACAACCCTCCGGTAATATTTTTTAAATGCGAAGTTCTGGTTTTTAAATCAACAGACATACCGGTTAATGTATTGATTAACGATATGGCATCGGCACCAGCTTTTTCGACGGCCTGGGCGATTGCCGCTATATCCGTAACATTGGGAGTAAGCTTCACAATTACCGGCAGGTTTGTTTCATCTTTGACTTTGTGCGTAAGCTCCGCGCAAGATTTCGGATCGGAGCCGAAACTTGATCCTCCCTTTTTTACATTAGGGCAGGAAACATTTATTTCCAAAGCATGAACGCCTTTGGCCATGCTTAATTTTTTTGCTACCTTTATATATTCATCGCATGTCTCACCGTAAATATTGGCGATGATCTTCACATTAAATTTTTTCAGGAAGGGAAGCTTCTCGTTAATGAACGCATCAACTCCGATATTCTGCAGACCCACGGCATTGAGCATCCCGCCCGCCGTCTCCATTATTCGCGGCGGGGGATTGCCCAGCCGCGGTTTCAGCGATAAACCTTTAACGACAATCGCTCCCAGCCGGTTCAAGTCAACATACTCGGCGTATTCTTCCCCGTAGCCAAATGTTCCCGATGCCGTCATTACCGGATTTTTGAGCTTGAGTCTGCCTAAGCTCACGGCCATATTTACAGATGTTTTAGTTTTCATTGTTAAATAGAACCGTCCAAATTATTTAATTATCCGCGCGACGGAGTTCAACGGTGTATTCTTCCGGCGGGCCATCCCACACCGTAGCACGATTCAGGGCGTCCAATTTCTTTAACGTATGTTTTTCATATTTTTCCCTATAATCTTTACTTTTGACAATCCTCTCCTCATGCCGTGAATCTTTATAATCATAAGTCAGAAAAAACCCCTTAAACCTTCTTTCAATATTTGATAATTCTTTATCACCTCTGTAAAAACCCCAAATTTCAAAATAGCCATATCTATCTTTAAATAGTTCTTTCTTCCAAGCCTCGTTTAAAGTGAAGTCTAAATTAACAGCAATTTTCTCCTCAAATACGCTTTCATAACATTGCAGATTTAATGTTTTAGCTGGAAATAGAACTTCGCCGTTTTTATCTGTAATGTCTTCTCCCTGCGCGACATTTCTCTCAACACCGCTTGGTTGATGAATAAAGCTTGGGTAGAAAATATAAAGACACCCCATTTCCGGCCTACGTGTGGTCAGAACATAATAGACTTTTATTCCAGATAGAGGCTCTTTGGTCACTGCGTCAACAACCTTTAGCTTGACCGGCCGTACATTCCAGTCATTAGCCAAACTAATATTGTATGACAATGTAAAAAGGAGCCCCGTTAAAATTATTGTCTTAAGAAAAACTTGTTTCATTTTATCCATCACTATTCCCAGATAACCTCAGACAAATTGAACACCGGGCCATCAGCACAAACCCGCTGATAAGTTAAAGCCCCTTTATTATCCCTTACAGCAACCGCGCAGCCGAGGCAGGCGCCAATGCCGCAGGCCATCTTCTCTTCCAGCGACACCTGCGAGAAGAATTTACTTCCCTTTAACATCTTCACCAGTGATCTGAGCATTTCCGCAGGCCCGCAGGCGTAAATGGCAGTGAAGGCCTGCGAATATTTCTTTATGTCTTCTTGAAATACCTGCGTCACCAATCCTTTTTTCCCCAGAGTTCCGTCATCGGTGCAAACGTTAATATTGTAACAAAGCTTCTGGAGTTTATCCAAACCTACAACGGCTTTGGCGGTTTTAGCGCCCAGGTAAAAAGTCATCGCCGCTAGCGAAAAGCATTTATCCCTGCATAAATGCTCGGTCAAGAGTGACAGTGGAGCGACGCCCATTCCTCCGGCGATAAAAATGACATTTTCCCTGGCCTCATCGATTGCAAAGCCGCGACCCAACGGTCCGTGGATTTCGACTTGTGATCCGTTAATCAATCCCGCCAGGATTTGCGTTCCCTTGCCCACTACGGAGTAGAGAAGTTCAATCGCGCAGGAATCGCCTCCGCGAGAAAAAGAATATATGCTGATCGGCCGTGCCAAAAGCGGTTCATATAAACCGGAACTCCTGATCATAACAAACTGCCCCGGTTGCGGATCGCCAAACGAGGCAGGCAGGATTACTTTCATCAAAAAGCAGTTTTCCTGAATCTCTTCGTTATTTTCAATTTCGCCTACGAAAATATCTTTGGTCATTTTTTGCTTTACCCTATTAGGGAATGCGACCGCTTAAGTTTACTTTGGTGTTCATACCCGTGGTATTACGTCCGCCCACATAATCAAAGCATCTTCATGAGTTTCCGCGTAATAAAGCGGTCTTATTCCTTTTACTACAAAACCGCATTTCTCGTAAAGTTTTATTGCTGCTGTATTGGAAGTCCTGACCTCTAAAGTTTGGGCTCTGATTCCAACCTGGCTTGCAATTTCGCGCATTGCTTTTAAAAGATGAAAAGCCAGGCTCTGCCGCCTGAATTCTTTTTTTACCGCGAGATTATGCAAATGAGCTTCATCGGCGACTATCCAAAAAATAATATACGCACCCAAGACATTTTCCCCGCCAATATTCACCCGCGCTGTCAGACATTGGGCATTGGCGTTATTCAGTTCTTTTATGAACATTGCCGCCGTCCAGGGCAAAGGAAAGGATTCCTTTTCAATTGCTAGTATTTCCGGCAGATCTGCTTCTTTCATCAGATCAAGTGTTACCTGGAGAGCATCTTTTTCACAGGACATGGAACAATTCCAAAAATACGGCCGCTATTAAAAATATCGCGCAAAAAATGGGGATGGCTCCCCGCAATTTGATAGTGTTCATAGCCACGGCAATGCCCAACAGAGGCAAAAAATAATACATAAAGGAAAGGGTTGATGTAATCGTTGCGGGTAATTTAGGGTATACCCAGATTACGAAAGTTATGAAGATCGTCTGAACAATCAGAAGATAAAACACATCAAATAAAAATACTTTGATTAATCCCAAGTAAACTTTTCTTTCTATTGCGCCAATGTTGCTTTTTTTCGCGTCTTCCAGCGCTCGGTCGGAAAGAATATCGTTGGATTTGATAATCAGAATATCCACCTTCTGGGCTAGAAGTCCACAGGGGATGGCCATAAGTATAGAAAAGGCGATTAATTGAGTGAACTCGCCTCCTAATTTTTGACCGGCTATAACCGCTGTGGAAGTTGCTATTACAGCCACAAGGGAATCGTTGGGCGGAATATATGTTCCCACGGGTAGGCGATCAATCCAAATGAGTTCAACAAACGCTCCGATTATCAATCCCGCGTAAAGATTGTTGAGAAGAAGACCGATTAAAGGCGCAATTACAATCGGCCGGGAAATCATCGCCTGAATGAAAACACGATCAAGACATATCAGGCCGCCGCAAAAAGATATCAAAGTAATTTTTGTAAACAAGTAAATACCAATATTTTATGGCTTTATATTGCAGTCACGGGTACGTACCACAAAATGCGTTATTCAGTATCATACCCTCCGCTTTGTGGGATTGTTCAACTTACCTATTCCGACGTGTGACCTTCAGGTTATTCATTTCGTTTTCGGAATAGGAGTTTCACAATAATCTTTAAGTGCTTCTCTAATATTAACAGCCCGCTCTCGGGGTACTCGTTTCAATTCAATGACTACTCCGGCTTTTTCCAACAGCGTCAGAATATCCTGAATTTCCTTATCACATAAAAAAACGGAAGGGGAGCAGCAAATTTTGTATTCTTCATTATAAATATTGCCGATATTCAATTTATCAAAATGAAAGCCTAAATTAAAAGCTCGGCAAACATCGGCTATATTGCTGAACAACACAATTGTTTTCTTGCCGCCATCGTGAGCGAAAATATAATTCTGGGCAAAATCATCGACAGAGCTGATAATTAATTCGATTTCACTGGGCACGGCCATCCTGATCACTGTTTCACTAAAGACATTCCCGGATATATTGTCATCTACAACGATGATGCATTGCGCCTTGATATACGGCACCCATGCCTCTAATATTTGGCCGTGGACAAGCCTGTTGTCAACCCGAACCAGGGCTATATTCAGATCTTGAGCCAATTGATTACCCGAGAGCTTTTTTGCTTAAAA
>JBEKMF010000083.1:0-10887 GCA_050008655.1 Smithellaceae bacterium | reverse complement strand
ATATAGCCCCGTACCCGTACGGGGCTATATGATCTTCTAACGTTTATTATTGGAAAAATTAAAGCTGCCCAAAAGATTTATTGCAGCATTCAGTCGATTGATAAAATCTCCGGCCCGGCTCTATTTCATATTTACTACAAAATCATCTCTTCTATTTTTAGCCCACGCTTCTTCATTATGACCCGAATCCAGCGGTTTATCCTTGCCATTACTAATGGTCTTTATCCTTTTTTTGTCGACGCCCAAATTAACCAGATAAGTCATAGCCGCTTTTGCTCTTTTATCACCAAGGACTAAGTTATATTTTTCGGTTCCTCTCTCGTCGCAGTTTCCCTCTATGCTTATTTTTATATTCTTATCTTTCAAAAGATAATCGGCAATTTCCTTAAGAACGGCTCTATCTCCCGGCTTGATAGCGGCTTTATCAAAGTCAAAATAGATACTTTTAAGGGCGGTCTCCTCTTTTGCCGCGCTCTCTTGCACGGCAGGGGTTTCATCGCTCTTAACTACTTGTTTTTTCTCACATCCCGTATAAATACCTACGGAAATAATTAAAAACAAAACAGCAAACAAATTCATCTTTTTCATAACTCATCTCCTCCGTAATTTATTGGGGTTTATTTACCGACCTGTGACTTGTGATTATTAATATAATATTTCTTACAATATTGCCAACAATTAAATTTTAGAAATTTTTCTAATAAAGTATTGGCAAATGAGTAAGACTGGTATGATTTTACAAAAATTTCCCCCTTAATCGTTAAATGAAAATATCTTTAACTTTACTTATTATACAAAAAGCGTTATTAATTATCGAGCGTTTCCGACTGTTTCTTGTAAAAAACCAATTACCTTTTTTAAGGAGGGAACCATGAAAGGCCAAAGAATATTCATTGCTGTATTTGTTCTGCTCTGGGCGGGGGCTTTTGGGCATGTATATGGAAAAGATATTGCTGGCGGGAAGAGCGGCCCAAAAGCCGAAGCCAAGGCAATGGTACTTAAAGCCGAGGAGTTTGTTAAAGCAAACGGCAGAGAAAAGGCCGTCGCGGAATTTAATAAACAGGACGGGCAGTTCGTAAAAGACTACTTCTATGTGTTTGCCTACGATTTAAAAGGCACGGTGATAGCTCATCCCTTTCATCCTACACTGGTGGGAAAGAATGTGCTAAACGAAGCGGATAGCCAGGGGAAACTATTCAGGAAAGAAATCGTCGAGAAAGCCAAAGCGCAAGGCGAGGGATGGGTAGAATACACGTACCTGAATCCAACAACCAAAAAGGAAAAATCCAAGACAACATACTTTAAAAAAGTAGATGATATGATTATCTGCTGTGGCGCGTATTAAGTAATAACCTGTTTTCCGGCGATAGCACTACTTGGAAGTATGGTTTTTGCTTAAAGCGTCTTCAGTACGTACTTGTCCAGAGGGAAACGCGGCCTTGCTTTGGGTGTTTGATCGGGATACCCTACGGGCAGAAGCACTACCGGGAAGATAGTCTCGTCCAGTGTCAGAATTTTTTTTACCTTGTCGCGGTCAAACCTTCCCAGCCAGCAACTGCCCAGACCCAGATCAACGGCCTTGAGAACAATGTGCTCTATAGCAATCGCCACATTCATGGCAAGATAGGCCCTGACCGCTTCCGCGTCCATGATCGGGCTTACGGCGGATGAATCACTCATATCCATATCGACGCCTTCAAAGGCGCCTTCTTTCAACAATTCTCCGACACGCGTCTCTCTTGCCGTTATAGCCGTCAGGTCGGCACAGCAGACAAAAACGACCGCTGCCTTAACAATAAACTTATAGGGCGTATACCGGCCCAGGGCCTCTTTGGCGGCAGGTGATTGAGCGACGATAAAGCGCGCGGGCTGGAGGTTCGATCCCGAAGGGGCGAGCCGCGCGGCCTCCAGAAGCAGCCGGACTGTATCGGCAGAAATATTCTGTTCTTTGAATTTGCGAATGCTCCGGCGGGAAGCAATAACATCTGACAATTCCATTTTGGCACCTCTAATGAGTCCCAAGCTTCAGAAACGGAGTGAACTGAAGCATGCTGGACGAATTATCCCCGAAGCGAAGCGTAGCGGGGTAGTGAGCACATCTTATTCTATCCCGTCAACGTAGTTGGCGGGGACATGCGAATTCTACAATTTCCTCACGGGCGTGTCAAACGCGGATTATAAGCAAAGGGCGTTTCGCATTGTTAGTTCAGCATGCTCCCAGATTGTCGCCAGACTAATATCGGGGGTAGCGCTTCACGATTTTTGGATTGCCAATTGCCAAGAGTAAGGATTTGGTCCCGGACGACCCGCGATCTTATTTGGGATTGGTCCGTTTGTCATCTTCTTCTTTTTTTGAGTCCGACTCCAGATCATCCAGAACATCCGTTAGGTTTTCCGCCTTATCGATAACGACGGTGGAATCTCCCAAAGCGCCGGGCTGAGTAACCACACGTTTGACGGCAGACTTCTTTGGTTTGGTAATCTGCCAGGACTCTCCCGAAGGGACCACCACCCAGTTGTTGAGGTCAAATTGAATATCCCGCACTTGGGACAAGACGGCAATTTCTCTGATAATGGATTCGATCTCGCTTACGGAATAATCCCCGTTCGGCCGGACCAGATCGCCGTAGAGATAAACCGTATTGCCCATAAAGGAGTAGTCTATCCTCGTCAGATCTACATCATGGCGCGTTAAGATCGTCCTAACGTTCCGGTTGACTTCATACCGGGATACCTGTTCGTCCGGCGGCATATTTCCTCCCCTTTTATATTCATCTAATATCCGGCTATTGTCAAGAACTGGATGACTGGATCAAAAAAAGAATTGCAGTGCCCGATAACGTCAGCACCGTCATCTTTGGGCCGGAGAGAAAGAAAAGATAGAAAGCAAATCCAATTCTCCTCACGGAGTTCCTGCCGCGGGAGCTCTTCACGCATTACGATTTTTGGATAGCCAATTGCAAGAGTAAAGATTTGAATTGATTCTTTCAGTTTACCGCTTCCGACGGCTTTTGCTTTCCTAATATCCGCTTTTTCTTCCACCGGCCTCCCTTGTAGTACAGCAAGTTTAACCCGACGGCCAGCGCGCTGCTGAAAAGCATTGCCATCCAGATGCCCTCCTGTTGGAACCCGAAGGGGCCGGCGAGTACGTAGGCCAGAGGAATGCGGATGATAATCAAAGCGACAAACGAGAGAACCAGCAAGGCCATCGTGTCGCCGGCACTGCGCAGGACGCCCTGGATAACGAATATCACGGCGAAGCACGGAAAGATAAATGCCATCCAATGATAATATTCGCTCACAAGATTCAGCACATTGGCATGTTCGGCTGACTGCTTGAGGAAAATGGCGCCGATTTGATGAGAGAAACTTACCAGTACAACGGTGCAAGCAACGGCAATGGCCAGAGCGAAATAAACCGACTTGCGCAGAGTCTGGAAAACGCGATCCATCTTCTGCGCTCCCAGGTTCTGACCGGCAATGGAGGTTGCCGCCATCCCGATGGACATGGCCGGAAGGGAAGCCAAGAGATCGATCTGCATGCCAATGCCGAAGGCCGCGGTAACATCCGTGCCGTAACTGTTGACTAAAGAGATAATAAATACTCCGGCCAGTGAGACCACAATCATCTGCATCGAGGCGGGCACGCCGATTACGAAAACCTCCCGGATGATGTGCCAATCCAGACTGTAGTCCCAACTGTGCATATTAATGTAAGGATTATGCCGCACAAGGTAAATATAGCCGATGATACAGGTCAACATGGACGCCAGCGCTGTTCCCCAGGCCGCGCCGGCCACCCCGAGAGGCGGCAGAGGGCCGATGCCGCGAATGAAGAGCGGCACAAGAACAATATTAAACACTGTAAGCAGGATGAGGATTTTCACGACAGTTCTCGCGTCACCCAGGCCGCGCAACATGGCCGTCATCCAGTAGACGAAGAACTGAAATACCAGCGCGGCCATCATGATCGTCAGATAAGAGAGAGCCATGTCCTGAATTTCCTGCGGCGCATGTATCCATTCGAGCAACTGTCGACGCAGCACAAGAGCAATAATGGAGATAAGCAGGCAGAACAGGATCGAGGCGAAAAAGGAATTCGCCAGGATTTTTCTGAGCAGTGCCGTATCCTTGCGGCCGAAGGCCTGGGCGATAAGAACATTAGTGGCCATGGCCAGGCCGATGAGAAATGCAGGCATTAGCATGATGATCGGCAGGCTCGCGGAGATTGCCGCCACGGCTGTGTGGCCCAGAAGCCTACCAACCCAGATCATATTGATGATGCCATAAACAGACAGCAGCAGGTTGCCTAACATTAGCGGCGTGCTGAAATTAATAACCTGTCTGCCGATATTGCCTTCAGTAAAATCTTGCATGGAATTCCGGAAACGAACTATAGGGAAAACGGCCCTGCATGTCAATTACATAATGGGCGCAAATTATCAGAATGCGTAACATAATTGTCCACGCTTATTTTGACATAGATTACGAACTTGTAGAAGATACGCTTAAAGTTGATTTTCCTGTCCCGGTAATTTTTATGGCCCGGCCTGAAGGCGAAGGATCGCGCCGTTTATGATATCAACCAGGTAGAGTTCACCGGCGGTGTCCCGGCCGAAAGCGCTGACGGTGAGGTGATGAGTCAACATAAGCTTTCGCTTCCAATTGCCCTGGGTGACCTCGGTCAGCCCCCAGATGTGGCCGCTCGTAAAATCACCGAAAACATACACCCCCACTAGCGACGGAATAGTCGACCCGCGATAAACAAAGCCACCGATGATTGCTGTGCCGCCGCTTGCATTATGAGGATATTCAGTGAGCGGCAAAATTAAACCCGTCATGTTGCATGAGAGTGTACCCGGAGGGTAACAGTGATTGCCTTCCATGATATTCCAGCCGAAGTTGCCACCCTTGACAATCAAATCCACTTCCTCGAAGTTATTCTGACCGACGTCGCCGGCAAAAAGACGGCCGGTCAGAGGATCGAACGAAAAACGCCAGGGGTTGCGCAACCCGTAAGCCCAGATCTCCCGCCGTTGACCGACACCGGTAAAGGGATTATCGGCCGGAATCGCATATGCACCCGGGGTGCTAACATCAATGCGCAGTATTTTGCCCAGGAGCGTCGCCAAATTTTGACCATTGCCCAAGGTATCGCCCGCACCGCCGCCATCTCCCAGACCGATATACAGATAACCGTCGGGACCAAAAGCAAGCTGCCCGCCATTATGGTTGGGAAAAGGCTGGTCCACTACCAATAGCACTATTTCGCTCGATGAATTAGCCAGATTGGGATTGGCCGAAACGGTAAACTCGGAGATGTGCGTCTCAAGCTGCGTGCCGTTGAGATGCGTATAGTTTACAAAAAAGCGGCCGTTCGTGCTGAAGTTCGGGTGGAAGGCGAGCCCCAACAGTCCTTCCTCACCACCGGATTCCACATTGGATGTAATGTCAAGGAATGCGGTCGGTAAGAGAGTCCCATTCTGCTGGATAATCCGGATAGTGCCCCCTTGCTCGACAACAAATAAACGACCTGTGCCGTCGTTCGGTGCTTCCAGACCTAGCGGAGCGGTAAGACCGCTGACGAAGCTCACAAGCGCCAACTTTGGCGTAGTCGAGACCGTACCGCCACCTCCGCCCCCCCCGCTCCCACAACCAAAAGGTAGCAGGAACGAGGCTCCCAACAATACGAAGAAACACAGGAGTTTTTTCCTTCCCCATCTCCCCAAAGCCTTTCTCATTTTAGGCTCCCTCCTTATTATAGTTTCATAAATACTTTCTCGAAAATGTCCTTCACTTTGAAAACAAGTTCACTCCGACCCGCCCTCCGGATTTCTATTGCCGTGTAAAAATGCCGCAATCAACATACCAGAGCCTATTGTCTTTTAATATAGGGAGACAATATTCACGTGTCAAGGCTGTTAAACATATATAATTTATGTTTTGTCGTCCGATAAACTGATATTTCAAGACCTGATCCCTGGACCGTTTCAGATCCTATTATACATCAGGTCTTTACTATGTATGCTGCACGAGATACGAATGACGTTTCACTATTTCCGCTTCACGCATTACGTTTTTTTTGGATTGCCGATTGTCAAGGGTAAAGATTGTACCAGATTAGTTACACTTTTCTTATCCCCGCCGGACTTTAGCTATATTGGCGTCAATCCTTTGATAGAAAAAATCGGCGAACTGTTTATCACCGAGCAGGTTTATTTTGATCATAACTTTGGTAACCCTTTTTTCAAATGGCAAAATTTCAATCTGCAAAGGCTCTTTGCATTTCAGCTCCAGAGAATGTCCCTTCGTGTCTGCAGGTTTACGCACTATTTTTAAATGCAACTGCTGAGAAGACTTCACTACCGCCCGGCGTATAGTGCCTATATCCTCGGCATAATATTTGGTAGCCTGGTGTCCTTTCCAACCAACGTAGCCGTCATAGACCGTCCCCACAACCGGAATGATTGGCAGAACAGTACATCCACCGATAATATTTACTGCGAAATATAGACAAGCACCCCCGATTATCTTTTTTAACATGTTTAACTCCTCGGTTTTAAAAATCGTCCTTACTTTAGTCAGCTCCCGGTCACGCCGGATCAAATAGAGGGCACGATAGATAATCGGCTCGAGAATTGCGGAAGTGCCGGCATTGTTTCGGCTGACGGCAGCTATATTTCTCCCTTAAAAAGAGCAATGCAAAATTTGATCCAGAATAGGATATTTTTATCAATAAAAGTTTGGATTGGAAGGAGAGAAACAAGCTGGGCCTGTCTTTCGGAAAAGATACCTTTGACAATTTTAAAAAGCCGTTCTGCGGGTGGGGCGACTTGGGAAATCTTTTTAAATACTTAGCCAGACTATTGTAACCGTTGACCTTAATAGTATTGTGATGTGCCCCGGGTCGTCATTGCGAATTGTACCTTATGCGCCGTGGCAATCTAAAACCTACCACCGTCATTCCGGCTGCAGATGGCCTCGTGTGACCCTATGGTGACCTTCAGGTTATTAAGGTTATTAGGGTAAAAAGACGCATCGATGGGGATTTTGAGCAGTTCACGCTTCACGAGATACATTTCACAATTTTTGGATTGCCAATTTTAGAGATTTGAACCTCTCCCACCCTTTGATTATATTGAACCGTCCCCGACTATTCCTTCTTTTGAGAAAGGGAAATTGAGGCTTCCGAATACCGAACTGACATTGGCATTTCCCTCTATCTTATAAGGCAGGTCATCTTCTGTGAAAACAACCTTCAGGATTCCACTCAAATCTTTATATTTTACAGCGAGTGGTACCTGTATCTGCGTTGTTGATGATGATGGGATCAAGATTTCCTTTTCCAAGTGGCCATTTCCGATTTCCTCATTTTTAAGGTAAATGCTGCATCCAAAAGACTTAAGTGTAAGATCAAAATGGTTTGGATTTTGTACATCGAGATCAAGGAGAAGATTAGACTCTGTGGAGGAGATCGGACTGAGGCTTACTCTACGAAGAGTAAAGGATGGATTATCCAGTATCCAATTCGCACAAGACATGAGACAAATGGAAAAGGCGAACAGGAATAATATTCTGCAATGAAGCTTTACTTTCCGTGATTTGATTGCGATAGATATTAATTTATTGTTCATTAGTCTATCTACCTTCATACCATTCTGAATGTTCCTTATGCTTATACCAATTATCAAGAGTGAAAATTTGACCTCGTTGCTAACCACATAAAATCTGATATTTCAAGGCCTGAACCTCTATGCTCTACTTTTTTCTTGCTCTCAGAAACCAGATGGCCACAATGGCCAAAACTAAAACCACGGCCGCGTACGGCCGAATAGCAGGTTCCATTACCACAACAATGTCGCCCACCCAAATGACAAGATAGAGAATGGCCACCAAAATAAATAAAATAGTTACTATTGCCATCGCTCGTTTCATCTAACACCTCATAAAAGCAAGTAAAGATTTGACCCTATCCCCGGCACACTCATTTGAGGGCTGTTCAGAAACGTTCAGATGCAAGGCGCGCAAGAAACCGAACCGCGAGGCGGATTAATGAGCCTCAACTTTCAGAAGCATAGCGAATAACCTAAAAGGTCATCTACGACTGAAAGTTGTAAGTCGAATTATCCCCGAAGCGGAGCGTAGTGGGATTAACAGCTCCGTTATTCTGTTTCGTAACACGCCACAATCTCGCCAAAGTAATGGGTGTGGTAATCTTTTTGCGGATACATGGCCTTATCATAATTTTTATCCAGATAAGCCGGATTCATGGCGGACTTGTAAACTATTTTGCATTCAAGATGAATCCCCGGCACCTTGATGATCGGTGAGGCGACATGCTGGCTTTTTGCTATCTCCAGCTTGCACATCTTGAACTTATCCGCATCCTTGCCCGATTTCGATCCGCAAAAAGCGATTGCCTTACTCATATCACCCGAAGGTATTGTAACTGTAAAGTCTTGAGCCTTGTCAATAATGCCAAAGGTGTGACGGGAAGAACGCACCGCCACCATCATGATCGGCTTTTGCCAGATGAATCCGAAAGTGGCCCAGCCGATTGTCATGGTATTGAGCTGGTCCGCGGCCTTAACGGTTAAGAAAGCTCCTTTTTTGATTTTGCTTATGGCATCCTCAGCAATGCTCATATAACTTAAATTTTTCATGATAATT
This sequence comes from Smithellaceae bacterium, assembly GCA_050008655.1. Classification (GTDB taxonomy): domain Bacteria; phylum Desulfobacterota; class Syntrophia; order Syntrophales; family Smithellaceae; genus UBA4810. The sequence goes on along the minus strand of JBEKMF010000083.1, from coordinate 2,217 downwards.
TCTCCTGATCTCGTTACAATAAATTTTTGTTTATTCCATCCAATGGACGAATTCATCCAGCTTCGCTCTCTCCCGCGCGAAATTGTTGAGAGGAAATGACTCATCGGGATAGCCCAGAGCGATGCCCACAACAATTTTTTTATCGGCGGGTATTGCCACTATTTTTCTGATTTCGGCGGAGAAACGCGCGGCGGCGGCCAGGAGGCAGGTTCCCAGGCCTTTGCCGTGAGCGGCAAGACAAATCGTTTGCGCGATAAGGCCGATATCCAGCATCTGGTATTCGACAAGATTATCCCGGGAAATGCAGGCCAGAATCAGACAAGGGGCATCAAACATGGAAACCATATTCTGATAATACTTATCGCGTGCGTCCTTATCCTCTCTTTTTATGCCTTGCACGCTTAAAATAACTTTGCCCAGCTCTCCATATCTGACTTTCATGGCGTCCGGCCATTTTTCGAGCATCGGCACATCGGGGGCAATAGCTGCGCCCGCCAGCGTTTGTTTGAGATTCATTTCTTTAAATTTAGCCAGTGTTTTACCTTTTAATACATACAAGTTCCAGGGCTGGGTATTTCCCCACGATGGCGACCAGCGCGCCTCCTCCAGAATTTCCGTAATTACACTTTTGGGCACATCCTGCGATTTGAATTTGCGAATACTCCTTCTTCCCTTGATTGCAGCAGCTAATTCCATGATAACCTCCTTTGCGGAATCAATCCGCTTATTATTGACATTAAATATTTTTCAGTTAATCCAGCGGCATAGTTATTTTATAATCCTGTTTCTTAATTATGATTATAATAAAAGGATGAATTAAAAAAAGGCAAGGTACAAATTTTATGGCGCAGATCCATAAGGAATTTCAATAGAACCGCCGCCGATTTTATTGAACCCCGCTTGCTATTCGTGCTTTAAGTTTATTTGAAGCTTTAACCAGTCTGGAAGCCATCTTTTCTTTTTCCATAAGCTGTTCCACCAAAACCTCTCTCATCAGGTTGCAGGCTTGAATTATTTTAGGATTGGCGATCCTGTAATATAACTGGACACCTTCACGCCGTGCCACAATGACGCCTTTCGACTTCAAAACATTCATGTGCTGAGATAAATTCACTTTAGGCAGGCCGGTTTTTTGCATTAATTCACTGTTGGACATTTCTTTGTCCTTGAGCAAATTGATAATTTCCAAACGTTTATCATTGGCGAATATTTTACACACATCAGCTTGCAGTTTAAGAATGCTTTCCATTTATCCTCCTCGTTTCAAAATTGTACCTTTCCCCATTATTTTCTCAATGAGACTAAAATTTTTCAAACAAAGTGCAGAAAAATTTCAAAGTCGAATTGATCCCGTTTGCGAAGCAAATCGGGATTGCCGGCTCAATTCCCCTACTTTCCACCACAGCTCAGCCGGAACTGATAAAGAATTTCAATAGAATCGTCCCCTTTATTCTTTAATTTTATCTCTCAGACGCGTTTCCAGAATGCGGAATCCATTTTCCATGTAATATTTTCGTTCAGATGCGTCGAGCAACGTCCCCAACTTCACAGAAAAGTCTTTCTTGCTGAGCTTTTCCAATCCGGCAAGCAGTTTGCCCAAGATCTCATTTTCAGCGGCAAGGGGTATGCCTCTTTTCAATAGGAACTCAATATCGTATGCATCACGGATTTCCTTACGGCTGAGAAAGGCCTCACTCTTTGACTTCATCATTTCTTCCAACGTTACGGTTTTTGTCAGAACCTGGATGTTGGAGTTGGCACTGTAAGCAATACTGGTTTCCGTTTTGATGATCTTTGCCTCTTTTCGGATTTCTATTTTCAGCGCTCTTGGAAATTGCGGCGATTTCAATTCGAATAGAATCGTAAAATGTTTATTGGCGGAATCGGCAATCTTATAAAATTGCAGTAAATATTTTTCTGTCTTCCGGTAAAACTTTGCCCAGTCAATATCTTTTGTGACCCAGAAATCCAAATCAACCGAATAACGATCCAACCCATGGCATAAGCGCAACATGGTACCGCCGCCAAAAATCAAGTCGGCAAGAAATCGTCCGCTATTGAGCCTGTCTAAAACTTCCAGCTCAAATTGCTCATGTTGAATTAAATCCCGCACAATTTTTTCACCGTTTCTTTCGTTTTTTCAGGATAAGATTTTAACAAACTCTTTAATTTTTTCAATTCCAGTTTCTTCATATCCAGCGAGTCGACGTCGAACGT
>JBEKMF010000082.1:0-10908 GCA_050008655.1 Smithellaceae bacterium | reverse complement strand
AGATAACCCTGACGCAGCAAAATTAGCTTTCCTTTTAGTTCCCTTTCTATTTGCAGACGCAGATTTTCCGGGCGGATATCTATTTGTTCCAGAATGTTTTCGCCATAAATCAAAATATGGTTATTTCTCATATTCAAAAATTCGATGGGGTAACAATCCAAAGAGGTATTAATGAACGCTTTAGTCATAACCAGCGGTAAGGCGACACCGCGTTTTTTCCAGTACTTAATGGTAGCAAACGAATCTGCTAATTTATCTATGCCTTCCGGCGTCAAAACCAAAAGCAAATTAATATCCGACTTGCCCTTGATATAAGAGCCGCCGGCAGCGCTGCCGTAAAGAATAAGAGACACAAGCTCTCTGCCAAATACTTTCAGATAGTCTTGAGTCAAAGGAACAAAAACATCCTGTGGTTTATCCGGTATCTTTGCCATATTATACACCTAATTAATTTGTAATGAGACCCAAGCTTCAGAAACATGGTGCATAACCTGAAGGTCACGTCACCGCTGAAGCTTGCAGGTCGAATTAATGAAACTCAGATATTACAAACACAGTGCAGTAATATCTGCTAGCTGAATTAATCCCATGGCCAAAGGCTATTGGGGCGCATAAGCCGAGGGTATAATACCCCGCAGCTTGCTTTGGGATTCATACCTGTTATTAAAAATCTCGGCCGGCTCCGCCGCCGCCACTGCTGCCGCCGCCAAAACCTCCAAACCCGCCGCCAAAACCGCCGCCACCGCCACGGCCGCCACTCAAGAACAAAAGCAACAACCAGGGAAGCATTGATCTGCCTGTTCTTGTGCCTAAAAGCAGAACGGCCACAATTAATAAAAAAATAACCGCAAAAACATTAATGCCTTTATTCTCTGCTCGGACTCTTGTCCGGTATAGTGCGGGCGATCCGCTCAATTGGACATTCGCATCTTTGGCAATGTAGACGGAACACGCATACATTCCATTATAAAGGGCTTGGCCGTAATTGCCCTCTTTCAGCAGCGGGATAACATATTTATCCAATATCTCGCCGACTAAACCGTCGGGCAAGATCCCTTCCACGCCGTAGCCGGTTTCAATGCGGATTTTTCTCTCTTTTACGGTGAGGAAGATTAAAACACCCTTATCCTCGCCTTTTCTTCCGATACCCCACGCTTGGTAAAGGCCGTTGGCATAAAGGTTGTAATCTCCATTTTCGCCGACTGTATCAACAGTTGCCACGACAACAGCCGTGCCCGTCTTCTGCAATACTTCGCGCGCCAGAGCCTCCATTCTTGCAGCATCGGCCGGATCAATAACATTGGCAAAATCGTTGACCGCGCCGCGCGGCGAGGGATACTTCTCGGTTGCGAATGCAGTGCTCGTCAGCAGAATGATAAATATCGCTGTGCATAGAGACAGTATTATTTTACCTCTGCCGCCGAGAGGTTTGACCATTTCATTTTTCACAACATACCAAAAGATTGTTTAGAAGCGAATTTTTTTACTGTTTAACCATTAGGCGGAACTATTGCGTAAAGAGCGCCTCCTGTCAAGTTGGAAATGATAGCTGAAAATTGGCCTTGTGCCAACCAGAATTAAATACTAAGAGATTATTTAAGTAGACAAGAAAATTTTTAAAAAGATTTACCTCTGATGAATCCAAGAATCATCTTAATTCATCCGCCTGTGACCAAGCCGGCGGAACCGCCGGCAGGCATCGCCAAATTATCCTCCTGCCTGCAAGCATATAACATTAACCATTGGGTAATTGATGCCAATCTGGAAGGAATCATCTATTTACTACAAGAAACTGCTGATAAAAATAAAGCAATCGACCGCTGGACGAAGCGCGCCGTAAAAAACCTGCCTCGCAATCTTGCCGCTTTAAGGAATATTGCGACGTACGGCAATAAAAGCATGTATCAGCAGGTTGTCTCCGACATTGACAGGCTTTTAAAGATAACGGGCAAAGCCGGAGGCGTTGATTTATCGCTTGCCGATTATCACGGCAGCAACCTCACGCCAGTGAAGAGCTCCGATTTAATTTGTGCCGCGGAAAAATATCAAGTTAATCCCTTTTACCCATACTTTGAAACCCATTTGACTGGCGCTCTAAAAGAAGGACCGGAATTTATCGGCTTTTCCTTAAATTATCTGAGTCAGGCGCTTTGCACTTTCGCTATGATCGGTTTTATCAAGAGCATTAATCCAAAGCAGAAAATTATTTTGGGTGGGTCGCTTGTCACTTCTTGGGTAAAGCTTGGCATTTGCGATGATATATTTAACGGGCTTGTCGATGAAATGGTAGCCGGCGCCGGAGAAAAAAAATTATTAGAACTGCTGGGAATCAACGATGACCGGCTAAATTATCCACCCGACTATAGAGTATTTTTTGGCAACCAATATTTTGCTCCAGGCATTATTTTGCCTTATAGCAGTTCCCGCGGCTGTTATTGGCATAACTGCGCTTTTTGTCCGGAAAAATCGGAAGAGAACCCTTATTTACCGCTGCCCGTTTCTCAAGCTTTGGAAGAACTGCAGGCGCTTACCCGGCAGACGAATCCGGCATTAATCCACCTTTTGGATAACGCCATAAGTCCGGCGCTGTTAGCCGCACTGGCTCAAGAACCACTAGGCATTCCGTGGTATGGGTTTACGCGTGTTACATCAAACTTGGCGGATGATGATTTTTGCTCCGCCTTGAAAAAGAGCGGCTGTGTTATGCTGAAGTTGGGGATTGAATCCGGCGATCAGGAGGTACTCGACCGTTTGAATAAAGGGATTGACTTGCCGACGGCTTCGGCAGTTTTAAAGTCGCTCAAAAAAGCAGGTATTGCCACGTATTGTTATTTCCTTTTCGGAACGCCCGCGGAAACTGACGCCGGCGCCAGAAAGACGCTCGAATTCGTCTGCCAGCATCATGACTGTATCGATTTTTTGAATCTGGCGATTTTTAATTTGCCCTCCGGGAGCATTGAGGCGCAAAGCCTGGAAACCGGCGATTTTTACGAAGGCGATCTGTCTCTTTACAAAAGCTTTCAGCATCCTCTGAGCTGGAACCGGCCGGTTGTGCGCAATTTTCTGGAGAAAACTTTCAAAAAGCATCCGGCAGTAGTGCCGATTGTCCGGCGCATGCCGGAATATTTCACCTCCAACCACGCCCCGTTTTTTGTTTTAAACAAAGCTTATTAATTAATAGAAACTATGATATTGATATCGGCGGGGGCGATCTTGCAGTTCTTCGTCTGAATTCCAAAATGGATGATAAAGAGCGGGGTAGAGCAGTTGTTGATATTTTCCGCCTGGAAAAGAGAAAAATTGTTGAACATTAGGATATGATTCAGGATGTTCCCGAAAAATCGGCCAACAACACTATGCCTTAGGAATAAAGACTATAGAGTGCACCGGAATCAAGCGGTGACAATGTCTTTTTTCTATCGTACCATCCCAATTTCATAACCTAGCTTTGTTTCCTTCTCGCGGAGTTTCCGGATTGCCCTCCTGAAATACACATACCGCCTCGCCGATTCGACAATGAGAAGGAAGCCCAGGATAATAAAAACTACCCCGGTGCAAAAATAGAGCAGACCGCTCAGAAATTTCATGATAACCAGACCGACGGACGTGAAGGCCAGGCCTGTCTGCATATATGAATGCATGGTCCTCTCGCGTGAGAGAAGGGTTTGTTCCTCCATGAGGAGCAGTTTTATATCGTCGTTGCTTTCCATATCCCGCACCATCCTGTGAGATTTCGTTCTCTAGGCGGTTAAATTATGTCTTCATCCCGGAAACGCCAGAATAGCAGCGCACCGAGGATGAGGACATAGAAAAGGACGTTGATGAGCGGATACATAGGTCCGAACCCTTCGCTGCCGATAAACGAAGCTGCAAACCTTTCTGCACCGGAAAGTTTCGGCCATAAAAAGTAGATTGCCTTCCAGAATGTCCAGTCCGACTGTGCTCCCGCTTGTCCGATCATCGCCTGCGCCATTGGACTGTGGCTTAGAGCATATATTCCATCGGCCACAACGCCGACTATGCCGATTCCTAGAAAACAAAGAAAAGCGAATACGTCGGACATCAGAAGCGATAAAAGGAGCACGGCAACAACCACAAAAAGCAGATTGAAAGAGCACAGCAGCGAGGCAAGGAGGTATTCCGGCAGGAGAATCTCCAAATTTATGGAGGCAATTATGAACACAATGCTGTGTAGAACGAACATGAAGCTGACCGATAAAGCCCACAGGCCGAGGATCTTACCCGCAACATACTGCCACCGGGCTATCGGTTTGGACAGAATGGACGATTGCATGCCTTCATCCCGGTCGCGCCTGAATACGCGCATCGAAAGCAACGCAGTCAGAAGCATCGCGCCCACAGCAATAACGTGAAAAGTCAACTTCGACACCACCCGGATAACGGTATCGGCATCAAGCGCCTGCCCGTTCACCATGAAATTGCCTTGATAACAACCACGAACAAGAAATATAAATAGGGCACAAATAACAAACATAACAATGAAGCTCTTCTGCCGTACTTCATCCGTCAGCGTATACTTAGCAATTCTGATGATGGGGGGAATTGTTTGCGGCATTTTCAGATCAACCTTTCACCAGTCTGACGAACACATCTTCCAGCGTATCACTATCCTTGACCAGAGCGGAAATTGCATCTTTCACCAAAAGTCTGCCCTTATTGATGATGGCGGCGTTATCGCATATTTTTTCGACTTCCGACAGCAGGTGCGAATTCAGGAAGATAGTCATCCCTTGATTTTTGAGCGATTCCAAAAGCTCACGTATTTCTCTGATCCCGATGGGATCAAGGCTGGCGGTGGGTTCATCGAGAATTAACAGCTTTGGATTGCCGATGAGTGCAGCGCCCAGTCCGAATCGTTGAATCATGCCCTTGGAATAGGTGCTCACTTTTGTGTATTCCCTACCCTGCATGCCGATAAGCTCGACGGTGCGCCCGCATTGACGCATCGCATCTGATTTGCTCATATTCAATAATTCCGCGCAGCGTTGCAGATACTGCCACCCGGAAAGATAGGGAGGGATATGACAGTTCTCCGCCAAATAGCCGACTGCATTACGGCTTGCCGCATCTGTGCTGGGAAGACCATTTACCGACAAGCTTCCGGATGTAGGCAGTGTAAAGTCAAGCAGCATCTTGACGATAGTCGTTTTTCCCGCACCATTGGGTCCAAGAAGAGCAAAATACTCACCTCTCTTGACATTAAAGGAAACATTGTCGACGGCTGTAAGAGAATCATATCGTTTGGTGGCGTTATTCAATTCAATCATGTGTGAAGTATATGTACCCCGACCTGTTATGTCAATAAAAGATAGACCTTGGACTTCAAACCCTCTGTAAAGCAATCTACATCATTTGCAAAGCTCTCCATTTAGTTATTGCGCCGATCTCTTCATGTTCACAAGCTGTGTAATCATTTCCACACAGGCCGGGAAACCAACAACACTGGAATCTATACACAAATGATAATTGCGCGCATCGAACCAATCAGCGCTCACCATATCACGAATAAATTTGGTTCTTTCGTGATCTGATTCGTCAATCATCTTTTGCGCCTTTCGCCTGTCAACGATTTTTTGTTCTTTCATTATCCTCTCGATACGATAATCCAGCGGGGCATGAATAAAAATATGAATGGCGTTGGGCCTGTCCTTTAAGATGTAAAATCCGCCACGGCCGACAATTACGGCACTGCACTGATCAGCAACATCTTTCATAATTTTACTTTCCAGGGCAAATAAATCCTTGTTATAAACAGGCCTCCCCAGGGGCTGCAGGTTCGGCATTTCCGACGCGCCAAAACAAAACGACTGGACAATATTTTCCATCAGGCTCGCCGATCTTCCATCATACTGTTCCAACATGCTTGGTTCAATTCCTAATTTGTTTGCAGCCTGTCGCAATATTTCTCTGTCGAGATATTTGAATCCCAACTCTTTGGCAGCCAGATAACCGATGTACGTGCCGCTGCTGCCCATTTGCCTGGATATGGTAATTATATTATATGGCTTTTCTTTCATGCCCACCTCCCCGTTTATCTATTCGTTAATGATTCCCGCCTTTATTTCTCTTCTTAAATCGTTTATTAAAAATATTAAGGGTGTGGAAATAACGAAAACCACTGCAATCAGGAAAAATACATGATTGAAAGAAATCATACTGGCCTGCCTCATCACTATTTCTTCGATTGCTTTCAGCGCCTTGTTTTGGGCATCGGTAATGTCCATACCATGGGAAGAAAAATATTGAGATAGAGAACGCAGAGTTTCCGCACTGGTATTACCAAATGCAGTTATGTGTTCCATCAGTAGTGACCTGTTGGTTTGTTCTCCGCGGGTTAATATTGTAGCGGCCAGAGCAATACCGACACTACTAAAGACCTGCCGCACAACGTTATAAAGTCCTGCCGCAGCAGTCAGCATCTGTTTTTCAATGGTGGAAAGCGCCGCCGTGCTTAAAGAAACAAAAATCAATGCGAATCCGACTCCCTGTAAAAATTGGGGTAATAATATGTCCCAAAAACCTATGCTCAGGGAAAGAATGGAAAGTTGATAAAATGAAACCGCATTTAAAAGCAGTCCCGCCCCTATCATCAGCCGGGGGCCTACTCGATTATAAATTCTCCCGGCAAGCGGCATGATTATGAGCATGGCTACAGATCGGGGGATAAGCGCCAGTCCCGAATCAAAAGCCGGATAGCCCAAAAGCTGCTGCAAGAATAACGGCAGGATAAAGAGACTGCTCATCAGCGCCAAGCCCAGAAGGCCATTCAGAAATGTCGCTGAACTGAAATTAATATCTTTTAAAATACGCAGATTTACTACCGGATTTTCCACCTTCAATTCCCGCCAGACAAATAATATCAGCCCCAATGCGGCTACTACAAAAAGATAAATAATAAATTCCGAAGAAAACCAATCGTTTATTTCTCCCTGCTCCAGCATCGTCTGCAATGCTCCCAGGCCAACCATCATGAGGGATAAGCCGAGAACGTCAACCCTGCCGGTTTGCCGGACAAGATAGTGCGGATCCTCTATAAACTTCATAATCAGCAGGATATTGATAAAACCAATCGGAACATTGATATAAAATATCCACGGCCAGGAATAATTGTCGGTGAGCCATCCGCCAAGGGTAGGGCCGATTGCCGGCCCCAGCATTACACCTACCCCGAAAATTCCCATAGCCATAGCCTGTTCTTTAGGCGGGAATGTTTCTCGCAGTACTGATTGCGAAACCGGTATCAGCGTACCGCCGCCAATGCCCTGCATTATCCGGAATATAACCATGGAGGTAAGGTCCCAGGCTATTCCGCAAAGCATGGATGAAACGGTAAACAGCAATACGGAAAAAATATAAAAATTCTTGCGGCCGAAACGTGAGCTTAAAAAAGCAACTATCGGCATAATGATGACATTGGCCAGAATATATCCGGTGGAAACCCAGGTAATCTCTTCCACAGAGGCGCCCAGCGTGCCGCGCATGTGCGGCAGGGCTACATTGACGATGCTTATGTCCAGCGCAGCCATGATAGTACCGGTCATGACTGTCAGAGCGATTAGCCATTTATGTGGACCGTGGCTTTCGTCCATGGAACCTCTATTGTTTTAACAACTTTGGTCCGGTCTGGCGGCTTATATCGACAGTGGGAACAACCGACAGACCCGGCCACAGAGGATGTCGTGGATCGAATTTGGAATCGATAACAATTTTAACCGGAACCCTCTGCACGACTTTTACAAAATTGCCCGTCGCATTCTCCGGAGGGAGTAAACTGAAGACGGAGCCGGTACCGGATTGAAGACTGTCAATGTGGCCGGAAAATGTTATTGATGGATAGGCGTCAATTTTAATCTCCACCGGCTGGCCAACCGTCATCTTTGTAATTTGTGTTTCTTTGAAATTGGCAATTATCCAGATATCTTCTTTTACGATAGCAAGCAGAGCCTGCCCCGGCATCACATATTTCCCCGGATCGACATTCTTCATGGCAATTCTGCCGCTGATAGGCGCGATAACTACAGTCCTTGCCAAATCACGCTCAGCCAGACTTTTTGTCGCTCGTGCTTCCTTGATTTTAAAAGACTGAGTCGCGTACTTTGCTTTGATAGCTTTGACCCCAGCCTCCGTTTCATCGATAGCGGCAGCAGCGGCCTGGCGGCGGGCAACCGTTACCTGCCAGCGCGATTTTATTTGATCATACTGATTTTGGGATATGGCGTCTTTTTTCAGCAAGCTTTCATAACGTTGCACTTCTTTTTGCGCCAGGTCTTCTTCGCTTATCGCCACATCCAGATTGGCTCGCGCTCTGGTCAGAGTTTTTTCTTTTTCTTCAATAGCTGCTGCATGCTCATTTTCTTCGGAAGTCAATCTGGATATAGTCTCTTTTTTTTCTTTCACCAGATCGAGATAATCCTGCCGATAAATCTCAAGAAGGGGCTTTCCGGCATCGACATATTGATTGTCGTCAATATACACCTTGATCACTCTACCCTTGACTTCAGCGGCGATGGGAACAACAGTACCCGCCACATATGCATCATCAGTACTTTCATGAGAAAGGGAGTGAATAAAATACACAATTCCGTATGTAACCGCTGCTACGATTACAGCAACAACAAATATTCTAAATCCCCATTTTTTCATATTCTTCCTTTTAACTGGAAACTAATTTATTTATTCCGATGCATTATTCATCATAATTATGAACGCCTTAGATTATTAACTATATGTCCAAGATAATCACGAATCTTCAACAGATCATCTTTACGGAAACCCTTACACACCCGATTACGGTGCTTCAATACTATAGGTTTCAATTCCTTTAAAATACGGCGTCCCGCCGGAGCTAAATAAACGTGAAAAGCGCGTTTATCTTTTTTATCATGACGTTTTTCAATATATCCCCGCTTGTCCAGTTGTTTGAGAATGCGGGTAATGTTGTGACGGTCTTTGAAAGTCTTTTCTCCCAGTTGACTTTGATTCAGGCCCTCTTGTTCCCGCAGACGCAACAAAACCGCCCATTGCTCCGGCGTTAAATCATAGCCGGCATCCTGAAAGGTTTGGCGTAAAGCAGCGGATACCTGAATATGGCTGCGGTATAACCAGAACCCGAGCGATTCATCCAAAGAAAATGTTTCGATCTTTTGTCTCATTAAAACAACTTTTTTTGTCTTTATAAATATGTTGTCAAGACAACAAAATATATTTATCCGTTCAATCTGTCAAGATATAATTGGTAATATTATTTTAGATAAATAGGTGAAGAGATATTTAACTTTTACCAGTTGCAGTATTGTATATTGGCATTAATCTTAAGACTCACGACTTCGGAAAGAGCAAAGCATTTATGGACACCACCTACAGGAAAGAATACGCTGGTAATGGTATGACTCGTGAAATAAATAACTGACTGCTTCTCTGGATACTTATTATCCAACTGGATACTAATCACTGCGTACATCCTATCCATTTTTAATGAAAAGAATCCAATCAAAAAAATGTGTAATTGCTATATGTGATTTGATATCCTATGCTTATGTTGTTTCCCGCTTTTAGGTATACTTCTTGCTGATTATTCATGGAAACACATTGAAAAGTGGAGTATAAAGATTCCAAACACATTTGCCAAAGCAGGCAAGGAGGAAAAATATGAAGAAAGTTGCTTGCGCGGTTCTTATTCTCATAATGATCATCTTTCTCAATCCATTGTCCAGTGAAGCAAGGGAAGGTCATGGGGGCGGTGGTTATGGAAGAGGTGGCTATGGTCACGTGGGTGGCGGTTACTGGAGAGGCGGTCATTGGGGAGGTGGCTATTGGGGTTGGTGGGCACCCTGGGCGGTAATAGGAGGTGCAGCAGTTCTGGCGCCTTATTATGCCCCTTATTATTACTCCCCTTATTATTATCCCTATTATGATTCCTATTATTATTCGCCCTATTATGCACCTCCACCGGCAGTGGTCCGAGAACAGTCTCCGGTTTATGTTCAACCGGCGCCAGCGGCACCGCCGTCATCGGCTGAACGAATATTTGTCTATCCCCGCAAGGGTCAGAGCGAAAAGCTACAGGCAAAGGATCGTTACGAATGCCATAGCTGGGCTGTAAGCCAGACACATTACGACCCGACTCAGCCTGCTAGTGGCACGCCGGAAGCCCAGTTGAACCAAATGCGTGCTGACTATAAACGGGCAATGAGCGCCTGTCTCGACGGTCGCGGGTACACCATGAAGTAACCAGCGTTGATTCCGGTTTATTATTATTTTTTATTTGTTTCACCTACAAAGTTTCAGTTTTACGTGGCTCTTAAAATTGAAGATTGCTGGCTGTAAGGTGCTAACATTTAATATACGAACTTCACTTTCCCCTTCCCCGATGATTTGAATATCGTAAAAGAAACTATTCTACCCGTTTTCTACAATTGTATTTCCCAGTGGAGCCCCCTCCAGCAGGAGCCGGAGGCTCCCTTTGATGACGCTACCTCCCGCGGTCTACGACGCCCCCAGGCCAGAGCCGGGGGATTGCAAGTAGCGGGATTAATAAATAAACATCTTAACTTCTTTCATAAACGAATATGTTGATATTTTTCCGTCTTTTGTGCGAATCTTTACGGTGTCACCCGTAAAACCGATTATTTGTCCTTCAATAACATTCCCGTTCTGTAATTCTATTCCCTTTAGCCCCTCTATTGCCTGGTAATGCTGTTCTGAATCCACTGGACGATTTGTAACTGAGATATCCTTCTTAGGAACTTTTACTTTATCTTTGCGTAGCCGCGTACTGTTTATGTCCTTCTTAAATTGATTTAAAAGGGCAATCACAGAATCAGCATCGCCATCGTTATAAGTCTTCAGCAGTGAATCTCTCAAACGGCTTGGTTGTTTTTGTATCCA
>JBEKMF010000081.1:0-10949 GCA_050008655.1 Smithellaceae bacterium | reverse complement strand
CAAAGCGATGGACGATAGGGAGGCAACAATTGCCGCGCGTTTCGCCGAGGCTGAAAAAATGAAAACGAAAGCGGCAGAGGCAGCCGAGATTTATGACAGGAAGAACCAGTTGCTTACCGAGAAATCGGAACAATTGCTCAATGAAGCAAGTACCGCAGCCGAAGCTAAGCGGAAAGAACTCATGGAAAAGGTGCGGGAAGATGTCGACGCGATCAAAACACGCTGGCAGGATATGTTAATGAGAGAAAAGGATGCGTTTTTTCAGGATCTTCGCTCTCGGGCAGCCCGGCAGATTTATGCCACTGCTCGACGGGCGTTGGCAGATCTGGCCGATGCGGACCTGGAAGCGCGAATCGTCGACGAATTTATTCGGCGGGTGCGGGAATTGGACAAAGAAAAATCCGCGCAAATCCGCAAAGCCATTTCCGGCGGTGGCAATAGAGTCACTATCCAGAGCGCTTTCGATATTCCGCCGGATACGCAAGACCGGATAGAAAAGGCTTTAAAAAAACAAATCACCAAAGGCTTTACCATCAATTATTCCATGCAGCCGGAAGTCATTTCCGGCATAGAGTTGCGGGTCAATGGCCACAAGATTGCCTGGAGTCTGAATGAGTATCTGGAAACACTAGTAGAAAATTTGACTGAAACCCTTCAGAAAGAAGCACACAGCGGATAGGAGTCTATTGAGGAGGAGTAGAATGAGCCAGCATGTTAATGTAACCGACACTCAAGAGTTAAAAACTTTTCTTGATGATACCTTTTCGACAATGGATAAGGTTTTAAAAAAACAGAAGCCTGAACTGCGGCAATACGAAATCGGTACAATTCAATTTGTCGGAAGGGATATTGCCAGAGTCAGCGGACTGCCGAACATCCGCGCGGAGGAACTGGTGCGCTTTTCCGGAAATTACATGGGACTTGTCTTTAATATAGACCCCGAGGAAATAGGCATTGTCCTTCTTGATCCCAGTGAAAATCTCCAGGTGGGAGAGGAAGTTCACCGCACGCAGCGTGTTCTCGACGTCCCTGTCGGAGAAGGTCTTTTGGGACGGGTGGTTGATCCTTTAGGTCGTCCTCTGGATGGTCTGGGAGAGATTAATACCGTCAAACGGCTCCCCGTAGAGAGGCCGGCTCCGGCAGTTATGGACCGAGCCCCGGTGACTGTTCCGCTGCAGACGGGAATCAAGGTAATTGATGCGCTTATCCCCATTGGCCGCGGCCAGCGGGAACTCATCTTGGGCGACCGCCAGACGGGAAAGACAGCCATCGCGGTAGATACCATCATTAACCAGAAAGAGACGGGAATTATTTCCATTTATTGCGCAGTCGGCAAGAAAAGCTCCGATGTGGCCAAGGTAATAGCTGATTTGCGTGACTACGGCGTGATGCAATCGTGTATTGTTGTTGTGGCTACAGGTGAAGACACGCCCGGTTTACAGTTTGTCGCTCCCTATGCGGCCACATCAATGGGAGAATATTTCATGGAGCAGGGCCGCGATGTTCTCATTATATACGACGATCTGACCTCGCATGCCCGCGCTTACCGCGAGGTTTCTCTGCTGCTGCGGCGTCCTCCGGGACGCGAAGCTTTCCCCGGCGATATTTTTTATATTCATTCCCGGCTCCTGGAGCGATCAACTCATCTGCGCCCCGAGTTGGGCGGCGGATCGTTGACCTCTTTGCCGATTACGGAAACCGAAGCTCAGGATTTATCTTCCTATATCCCCACAAATTTGATCTCTATTACAGACGGACAAATTTACCTCTCCCCTGTTCTCTTCAACAAAGGAATCCTGCCCGCTGTCGATGTCGGAAAGTCGGTTTCGCGCGTAGGCGGTAAGACACAGTTACCTGCTTACCGCTCCGTGGCCGGCGATCTACGTCTTTCTTACTCACAATTTGAAGAACTGGAATCTTTCTCGCGTTTCGGGACGCGTTTAGATGAGAGCACCCGCAAAACCCTGGAGCGCGGGTGGCGTGTCCGGGAGATATTGAAACAGGGACAGTACAAACCCCTGCGCGCTTCGGAGCAGATTGCTTCGCTTCTTTCCGTAACGGGAGGAAGCCTCGATAATGTCCCTACAGAAAAAGTGCGGGAGGCAGAGGCTCACGTTCTCCAGTCAGTAACGGAACAGCTGCCTGAATTGTGCGGAAGGATTGAGGCAGGAAACAAACTGGAACTATCGGACCGGGACAGCATTTTAAACAAGGTCAAAGCTGATGTCGCCCCCTTTGAAGTTACAGAGGAAGTCGATGCAAACAACTGAGTCCATCAAAAGAAGGATGAAGAGCGCGGGTGATCTTCTTTCCGTCGTCAAAACGATGAAGGCTCTGGCCGCGGTGAGTATCCGTCAATACCAGCGGGCTGTTGAATCCCTGACCGATTACAACAGCGCGGTAGAGATGGGCTTACAGATTGTGCTGAAAGAGCGGATGGAGCCGCCGGCACAGACTAAGGCCCTAACAATTAAGCGTTTGGGTGCCATCGTTTTCGGTTCCGATCAGGGATTGTGCGGCCAGCTCAATGAACAGATTTCTGTTTTCAGCCTGGAACATATGAAAAATATCGGCGTCAAGAAGGAAAATCGTATGGTCCTGTCTGTAGGTGCACGAGTAGCCGATTATGTAGAGGATGCCGGACAACCGATCTACGAGGTTTTAACAACGCCCGGTTCGACAGCCGGAATTACGCGGCTGGTCCAGGAAATAATCATGATTATTGATGAATGGCACTTCCGCCATCAGGTCGACCATTTTTTGCTTTTTTACAATAAATATCTGACGGGAGCCTCCTACAGGCCGCATCTGGTTCAGCTCCTTCCTGTTAACAGGGAATGGCTCAAAGAAATAGCCAAAAAGAAATGGGATTCCAAATCATTGCCCATTTTTCGGATGGATGGTGATCTTATCTTTACCTCGTTGATCAGAGAATATCTTTTTGTTTCTTTATATCGTGCTTTTGCCGAATCCCTGGCTAGTGAAAACGCCAGCCGTCTGGCCTCCATGCAGAACGCCGAAAAAAATATCGAAGAACAGCTGCAGGAACTTCATGGGCAGTTTCACCGGCAGCGCCAGATGACCATTACCGAGGAGTTGTTGGATATTGTGGCCGGTTTTGAGGCATTAAGTGAAAAAAAAGAGCAAACCATCGTCAGTCAGAAAGAGGGTGATAGTCATGACGGCAGAAAAACACATATGCGGCATATGCGCTTGGCGCAGGGAATGTCAAAAAAGATTTAAGTTATCAACGGATGCCTTTCTAGGAAGCCATTGTCCTGATTACACCAGGGATTTATCTATTAAAGCCGCAGCATCAAATGAACAAGAAGATGAAAAAGTGATCATGGATAAAATGATTGCTCAGCAGGTGGATAAGTGGCGCAAGCTATTGGACAAAGCTTTAAGACACGGTATTGAAATAGAAAAATATAAAGGCGGACCGGTAATCACTATTTCCAGAGAACCGGGAAGCGGAGGAAGTGAAATTGCCCGAAGGCTGGCCAAGGCATTAGATATGGATTTGATCGGTGCTCAAATAATACAGCATGTCGCGGATAGTGCCAAGATGAGCAGAAAAGTCATCGAATCCCTTGACGAAAAAGAAGTATCTTTTCGTGATACCTTACTTGCATCTCTGTTTGGGGAATATCGTCCCTGGCCTGGTGAATATCTGCAGCACCTAACCAGAGTGATAGGGACTATAGGAGTCTTTGGTAATATTATTATCGTAGGAAGGGGAGCGGGTCATATCCTGCCACCGGAAAAAGCATTTAAGGTCAGAATAATTGCGCCGCTGGATTACAGAATTAAATATTTCATGGAAGACAGGGGATATACTAAAGCCGAAGCGGAGCAATACGTAGTCAAAACAGAAAATAACCGCAAGGCGTTTGTGCGGAAATACTTTAATGCCGATGTCACCGATCCCAAACATTACGACATCGTAATCAATACCGGAGGAATGTCGCTGGAAGCAGCAACAAGAGCAATTATCGCCGCCTTCAAGAAGAAAATGAATTTGGATCTGGAAGATTGAAGTTTACAGCCTGCGGGCGTGGCCTTTTATAGAGAGGCAGGGTAAATTATGTGTTTATACTATTGCTAATCCCAATATCTTTTCTAGTTATTTTTTGAAAATATTATCTCCGGTTTTCTTTTTTCCCATAAGGACATACGTATAAGCACATGCCGCACACAGGCAGTTGTCCTGCGCAAACTTCTCCCCGAAGAATTCAAGACACTTTTTTTGACATGTCCATAATCCCGTTCCTTAATAAAAAATATTAAATTAGTAAATTAGAAGGTCAAAACTAACATTTTATAATATAAAATATTGGTTTTTACAATAAAATGGTTTTTTTGATAAAATACAATTAACAATTGACAGTTATTCTAACACAGAATATAGGTTTGATATAGGAAGTTATTTACAACGGCATGATACATTCCTATATATAATTGAAACCTAAAAGTTCTTTTCAGAAAAGTTCAAGTCCACTTAATTTAGGAGGCAAGAAATGGAAGCAAAACCCTGGCATCGTCACTATGATTACAACGTTCCCACAACCATCCGTTATCCGCGCCTGACGGCCCATGAGCTGCTGGATATTCCCACCGGATCTTACCCGGACAAGGCTGCCCTGACTTTTTTCGGCAGTGAGATGACTTTTCACGAACTGCGCCAGGAGTGCAAGCGCTTTGCCAATGCCCTGGCCGGCCTCGGTATCCGGAAGGGAGACCGGATAGGCGTGCAGCTGCCTAATTGCCCTCAATATATGATCGCTTATTTTGCAGTACTATACATCGGGGGAATCGTCGTTAACCTCAACCCGTTGTATACGCCTGATGAGCTGAAGCTGATGGCGAATATTTCGGGACTGACAACACTTGTTACCTTTGACATGGTTCTGCCCGCTGTCCGCGTTTTATGCAAACAAGTTCAAATTCCCAAGGTGATTGTTACTGCAGTTACAGACTACATCAAGGGATTTCCCCTGAGTTCTGCCAAAAGCCTCGATCTGGAGGCGGGCTGGCACCATTTTGCGGAATTAATCGCTAAATACCCGAATCCCAAACGTTCCAAAGTCCAGATCAGTCCCGATGATCCGGCCATGCTCCAGTTTACTGGCGGCACAACCGGTATCCCGAAAGGCGCGGTTCTCACTCATGCCAACATTGTGGCGGCTACCTTCGAATGTTCGCTGTGGGGAAACGCCACCACCTCTCTCACACCCTACGAAAAGCGCAATGTCATGGCCATACTGCCTTACTTCCATGTCTACGGTAACATCGTCGTGATGAACTGGGCACTGTTTAATTGCGCCACGCAAATCCAGGTTCCCCGCTTCAATATTGACGAGATGATCGAACTTCTCTCCAAATTCGACAGAATCACTTTTTTCCCGACGGTTCCCACGTTGATCACCGCCTTGATCAGTCATCCCAAAGCGGCGGAACTGAATCTGGGCAAGAAATTAGGCATGTTAAACTCGGGCGGAGCCCCGATGCCCGTGGAACTCATCGAGCAGGTCAAAGATATGGGAATCTATTTCTCCGAGGGCTATGGTCTTTCCGAATCCACATCCCTGGGTATATCCAACCCGGTTCTGGGTTTGAAAAAAGTCGGCAGCATCGGCATTCCCTTCCCGGATAACAATGTCCGGCTGGTGGATGTCGAAAACGGACAGACGGATGTTCCGGATGGTCAGCCGGGTGAAATCATCATGAAGGGACCGCTGGTCATGCAGGGCTACTGGAACAATCCCGAGGAAACGAAAGGACAATTGAAAGACGGCTGGCTCTACACTGGAGACATTGCCATAAAAGATGAAGACGGTTATATCTTTATCGTTGATCGCAAGAAAGATATGATTATCGCCGGCGGATTTAATATTTATCCGCGCGATATTGATGAAGTCCTCTTTCAACATCCCAAAGTAGCCGAAGCTGTGGCACTGGGTGTTAAAGACCAATATCGGGGAGAAACAGTTAAGGCCTTTGTCGTTCTAAAACCCGGCCAAAAGTGTACGGAAGAGGAAATCATTAAATTCTGCAAGGAGAAGCTGGCACCCTATAAGGTGCCCAAACTGGTTGAATTCCGTGATTCGATTCCCAAGTCCGCCGTCGGAAAAATTTTGCGCAAGGTTTTAAGGGAGGAAGAGGAAGCGAAGGCAAAACAGAAAAAATAGTGAAGCTAAGCAATACAGGAACTAAGTATTCCCTTGACATACAAACCTGAATTTCTTATACTTCTTCCATAAGGAAGTAATGTTTTATTAAATATAAAAATTAATGGCGTAGAGGGTGAGTAACGCTTATCAGCGGTGTGGGTGGGTCAGGAGAGATATGGTACCTGGCTGCCTCGATGAGGAAAAGATTATAGTAACATTAACAACGCGGGAGGCAAACGATGGCCATAGTGAAAGAAAAACGCAAGTTCAATTTTGTCTTATTAGCAGTGTTGGTTGTTATCATCATCATTTACGCATTGTTGCTTTACTTCAAAGTTATCTAAAGAACGCTAAAGCAATAGGACGGGAAAACTAAGAAGCCTATTCTTTCGAGCGTGTCTAAAAGACAGGTTAAATTTCTCGTTTCACTCCTTCCCTCCGAACCACAGTGGTCGAGACTTTGGCGATCAGTAGTGTAGATGTGTAGTATTGTGAGTGGTTAGTCGCCGAAAGTTCAATAACCCAGCCTATTGCCTACAACCACCGCCGAAGTTCTGGAAAAAAGAGAAGTATCATTGGACAGCAAGACTTACAGCCTGCTTAACAGAGAAAATGTAAGATAAGCTAAAACTTTTTTTCCGCTTTAACTTTCCCCTCCCGTATTTCCCGGACAAAATCTTTTTCATCAAGAATTTTATTTTCAAAAATGGTTACGCACGAACCTACCTTGAAAATTTTATGAGCGTCACTGCCGCCAGTTCCGGGTATCCCGAGTTTACTCATCGCCTTGCGAACTTTACTTACAGCCAGCTCCGTGTGATCGGGATGACAAAGTTCAACGGCGTCAATCGGCAATTTGTAAATGCGATCACCGGCGCCATAATAGTGGGATTTCCCCCCACGGGATAATTTGTAGGGATGCGCCGCGATGATAATACCTTTTTCTTTATGAACCATTTCGCTAAGTTCCTGCGCCGAATAACGGCCGGTTAGACTTTGTTTTATACCGAACACCAAAAAGTCTCCCTCCATCTCATTTTTGGCGTTTTGAGTATATATCTCCTGCCCATTGATTAAAACGATGCCTCGAGAATTGGCCAATTTTTGAAGCTTAGCAAATTCTTCATCCGGCCAGCGCATGCCATGTTCGGTAATGGCCATACCGTCAAGACGCGTTTCCACTGCCTGATGAATCAGATCTTCGGGCCCGATGAAAGAACAATCGGAATATCTGCGCGTATGGACATGAATATCAAAAGCAAACATAAATACACTATCTCAGCTACTCCGGTGCAACACCGGTTATTAATTAATAATTTAATTATACACCATTTCTTCAAACAAGTTGCGATATTTCCAAATCTGAACAATCTCTAAATTTAAAGCGGATTTTTTGAGTCATATTCATGTTTCCTTAAAAAGACCTACGGATTACTTGATATACGCTGATGATTATTGTATGAATTTGTCATCAGCGCAATCAGCATCAGATAAGGGAGCTTACACACATGAAAACAACTAAAGACAAAGAAGATACGGAAAAAGGAAAAACCACCCCGCCCGCGAGTAAAGAAACAGATAACAATCCCCTACACTCTGACCTGGCCGAGGTGATCAAAAGGCATTCTTTCGGCCTTGATGCCAATCGTCCCTACGCAGTGGCCAAAAGACAGCAGAAAAATCAGCGCATGGCCCGAGCCAATGTAGAGGATCTTTGCGATAACGGCAGTTTCCTCGAATACGGAGCTCTGACCATCGCCGCACAACGCGGCCGCCGTTCAATAGATGATCTTATCAGCAAAACTCCCGGCGACGGCCTGATCGCGGGCATCGGAGCGGTCAACGGTTCACTATTTTCTGAGGACAAAGCCCGCTGCATGGTCATGGCTTATGATTATACCGTTCTGGCCGGCACTCAGGGTTTTTTCAATCACAAAAAGATGGATCGAATGCTTAATCTCGCGCATGAACAGAGCCTGCCTCTGGTTTTGTTCGCGGAAGGCGGCGGCGGCAGGCCGGGCGACGTTGACGCCGCAGGCGTCATGATAGCGGGTCTGGATTTGTCTACCTTTGCCTCTTTCGCCCGGCTCAGCGGCAAGGTGCCGGTAGTCGGCGTAGTATCAGGGCCCTGTTTCGCGGGGAACGCGGCGCTCCTGGGCTGCTGCGATGTGATTATCGCCACCAGCAATTCCAATATCGGTATGGGCGGCCCGGTGATGATTGAAGGCGGCGGCCTTGGTGTTTTCAAGCCAGAAGAGGTCGGCCCGATTGATGTGCAGACGCAAAACGGCGTTGTCGATATTGAAGTGGCCGATGATGTGGAGATGGTGGCTGTCACCAAAAAATATCTTTCCTATTTTCAGGGAACGATTGCCAAAAGGAAGGCCGCCGATCAACTGCGCCTGCGCCGCTTGATTCCGGAAAACAGGCGGCGTGCCTATGACGTGTGTGTAGTCATTAAGACGCTCGCCGATACGGATTCCTTTCTGGAGCTGAGAGCGAAATTCGGCCCGAGCATGGTTACCGGCTTTATCAGAATCGAAGGCAAACCTTTCGGCGTTATCGCCAATAACTGCATGCACATGGCCGGAGCCATTGAAGCGGAAGGTGCGGACAAAGTAGCGCGGCTGATGCAGATTTGCCAGGCGCATAAACTCCCGATTCTGTCTTTGTGCGATACCCCCGGCTTCATGGTCGGGCCGGAAATCGAAAAACGCGCGCAGGTGCGTCATGTCTGCCGGATGTTTGTCATCGGCGCGCATTTAACCGTGCCTTACTTTACGATTGTTTTGCGCCGGGGCTACGGCCTCGGAGCGATGGCGATGGCCAAGGGCGGCTTCCACGAATCTTTTTTCACGGCCGCCTGGCCGACCGGAGAATTCGGCGCCATGGGGCTGGAAGGTGCGGTTAAGGCCGGTTTTAAAAAAGAGCTGGAGGCGGTAAAAGACCCGAAGGAGCGCGAAGTGCTCTACGAAAAACTCGTTGACCAACTGTATGAAAGGGGCAAAGCCATCAATATGGCTGCCTACCTAGAAATCGACGCGGTCATTGATCCGGCCGATACCCGCGAATGGATTATACAGGGGTTGAATTCTGTTCCCGCTCAGCAGCCTCAAGGGACAGACCACCATTTTGTCGATCCCTGGTAAAAGAAATTAAGGCTTGGCTGAATACGGACGATTTATTTTGCGCTTAACGAGATACGAATCCCGCTTCACTATTTGCGCTTCACGCTGAACATTTCACGCATTACAATTTTTGGATTGCCAATTGTCAAGAGTAAGGATCCTATAGGTGTTATGGACTAATGCTTTCTTAAAAAAGGGTATTTTTAAGAGATCGTATATTTTCTTAAAAATAGTGGTTTACATAGGTCTTCCTGTACGGTTGTTTTTTCATTTTTGCTTACCTATGCAACATTTCAATTGGAAATGAATGAACGAGGATATGAACCTAATTATACACAAAATGGCAGAATTCTAACTTAACATGTGGTATATCATCGTTACCTAAAGACTGTTTTTTGCTGAGATGACCAATTCAGGAGGAAGCAGGGTGAATAATATTTTCATAATTAATTCAGTAGATAATGTCAGCATTGCTTTGAAGGCAATTGCCAAAGGATACGACAAATGCTTTAATACCGGTTATAAATGAAATGGAGATAATATGTCAAAAGATGAACGCAGGATAAATAAAAGGTTAGATACCAAATTTGAAATTTCATATATCCATGAAAATGATTATCTCATATCTTTTACAAAAAATATTTCAGCAGATGGCATGTTTGTTGAGACAGAAAGACCGCCGGCAGTAGGGTCAACAATAAAATTGATTTTTTCCATAGGCAATTTAAAAAAAATAGAAGTTAATGCAAAAATTATGTGGATTAACAAAGGCGCTTCGTCAAAAGATAATGGAATGGGTGTAAAATTCCTTAATATCCCTGCAAGCGCCAAAGATGCAATCCTAAAAGAAATTAATGTAGTTGCGGTTCTATAGAAATATTACATTTAGACCACGAGGGAATCAGATTACATGGTGAAAAGATTGCAACATTCTAACGCATTGGACAATGTCACTTAAAGTCAAAAATCCAATCTCACAGGAGGAATATTATTAGTACGTGTAATTGGCCTCTTGGTAATGGTGAAATATTAGAGTTCACTGTTTATGAGCCCAATGCTACTTGGAATAGTGTCGCTGGACTTTATATTTTTGCCTATCGAACTGACGCAACTCATTGTCGTGCCCTGTATGTAGGACAAACAGAAGATTTTAGCTCTCGGATTCCTTCACATGATCGCTGGCATGAGGCAGCCCGACGTGGGGCAACACATATTCATGCTCTGGTAGTTCCGCTGGCGGCCACGCGGGATAGATGGGAGGAGATGTTGATTCAAAATCTTAAACCTCAGATGAATGCGCGACTTCGTTAATTTTCTCTGTCATAAAAACCCTCAAATTAGGACACTACCGACTATGTAAGGAAAAGTTATAAGGGTTCGTATGAGACCTGTTAAACTGATGACTATACCTGGCAATCCTCATTTTGCTCCCACGCAGAAAATTATTGATAGGTAGGTGTAACAAACAAAAAATAAATTGCCATCTTCAGATGAAAATGCGGCGTTGAAGCGAGTTATGATTTCGAATCATCATCTTGCATGTTTACGATCACATTCAGTCTGCGGGCAAGTCGTTGATGCTCTTGGGGTGTCAGCCAGGCCACGCGCAGATAATCAGCGATAGCCTCATCGTTTAAACCGATTCGCC
>JBEKMF010000080.1:0-11000 GCA_050008655.1 Smithellaceae bacterium | reverse complement strand
ATCTCACTGGCTGATGAACTGCCGGAAGATTTGCAAATTGACGATTTGCTTTACGCGGAAAATATTGGCGCTTACACTTTAGCCTCGGCCACGGACTTTAACGGCTTCCCGGTTGCCAAAGTTGCGCACATTAACAGAAAAAATATATAGACCTTTTGCCAAATAACAGTCCGGTTAATTTTTCCAGATTTCGGCTGCAATAGGTCTTATGAAATTTTTTAAAGTTTGGTTTACAGATTAAATTTTAGGATTTAGTATTCCCTTTTTAAATCAGAAAGCACGCGAGAACCGGATGAACAAGAAAAAAATCAGCATATTCTGGGAACTAATTCTCCTGTAGGAAGATCAACAATTCTTTCCCCGCCGATGGAAGTTTTGAGCACAACACGCCCTTGGCCGCCTTGGTTAACATTGCCGATAATAACGGCATTGCTGCCCAGTTCATGCTTTTTCATGGTATTCAGGACTTTCCTGGCATCATCCGCCGGACAAAATAAAACCATTTTCCCTTCATTAGCCAGGTAAAGCGGATCGAGCCCCAATATTTCGCAGATACCCCGAACATTATCCTGAACAGGAATAAATTGTTCGGAAATATTGATTTGGATATTGGCACTTTTGGCAATTTCCGCCAGAATTGCACCCAGCCCGCCTCTCGTTGCGTCACGCATGCAGTGGATGTTCGGACTTGCCTTTAAGATTTCCGCAATGAGTCCATGGAGAGGTGCAGAATCGGAAATAACTTCCGCTTCCAACCCCAGAGTATCTCTGGCTTTAATTATAGCGGCGCCATGGTTGCCGATTGGTCCGTTAAGGATAATAGCATCCCCGACCTTAATGTTTTTTACAGACAAAGTTCCTTCATATTCGATAATACCGATGCCGGACGTATTAATAAAAATGCCGTCAGCAGCGCCGCGGGGAACAACCTTCGTGTCGCCGGTGACTATCTTTACATCGGCCATTTGTGCTGCTTCAGCCATGGACTGAATAATTTTTTCCAGAAAGGCAAAAGAGAAACCTTCTTCCAAAATAAAACCTGCGCTCATGAACAACGGCTTACCGCCACATACGGCAAGATCATTGACGGTTCCATGTACGGCCAGTGAGCCGATATTACCTCCGGGAAAAAAGACCGGGCTAACAACGTAGGAATCAGTAGTAAAGCAGAGTTTCTGCTTACCGAGAGTTAGTACAGCGCTGTCTTCGAGACGTTCCAGGTAGGGATTATTAAAATGCGGCAGAAAACTTCCAACAATCAACTCATTGCTTAAAAGCCCACCGCTGCCGTGTTCCAGCAGTATCTTGTTGTATTTCCCGATGATTGTCATGAAAAAATCACTTTCTATTCCCCATTTAGAAAAAGGGGGAAGTCATACGATCAGCTATTTCCTAGCGATCGCTCCGGCGATAATTGCTTGGCCTAAAGCAATACCGCCGTCATTGGTTGGTATCTGTTTATGGTGATAAACCACAAAACCGACGTTTTCCAGTTGGGTAATGCTATCTTCTAATAGAATTTTGTTTTGGAAGCAACCACCACTTAGGGAAACGTTATTCACGCCGGTTTTCTCGCGTATCCGTTCACACATGGCGGCAAATGCCACTGCCAGTGTCCGGTGAAAAGAAGAGGAAATTTCTTTCTTGTTTTGTCCTGCTAAAAGATCACTTACAATAGCACGGATTGTGGATGAAATATCAAGAATAAAACAGTTTTCCCCATCTGCCGAAATTGCAAAGGGGAAGGGCTCACCGGCATTCTGATCAGCCTGTTCCTCCAGTTCCATTGCCGCCTGCCCTTCAAAACTTACTGTTTTGCGCAAACCGATAATTGCTGCAACCCCGTCAAATAATCTTCCCAAACCGGATGTCAATGGACTATTGATTTTATTCTTAATAATTTTGTCGAGTAATTTACTGTCCAATCCTAAAGGTAAAATGTCCAGTTGTGCGGCAATATCAGACCAGGATTGACCATAGGCCAGGGCGAGCAGGCTTGCTGCTATTCGCCAGGGCTCATGAATCGCCTTCTCACCGCCCGGTAAAACAAAATACTGGAGATGACCCAGACGCTTAAATTCTGTTTCGTTCACAACAAGGAATTCCCCACCCCAGGCCTGGCCATCAAGACCATAGCCGGTACCATCCATTGCCAGACCGATCATATCTCCGGAAATTTTATTTTCCGCCATACAACTGACAATATGGGCATGATGATGCTGGACGCGGACTACTCTAACGCCGGTAAGTTCTTCGGCGACCTTTGTCGAATAGTAGGCAGGATGATAATCGCAGGCAATCACTTCGGGGTTGGATTCAGTAATCTTTTTCATTAAACTTAGACTTTCCCGAAAAAAATCTCTGGCCTGCGGCGTTTCCATATCGCCAATATGGGGGCTCAAAAAGGCAAAGTTGCCTTTCACGATACATTGTGTCGCTTTTAACTGCGGGCCTAAGGCCAGTACATCAGGAAAAGAATCTTTCAGGGCAATAGGTTTGGGAACAAAACCGCGCGACCGTCTCAATAGCCGCTGTTTTCCTCCGGCGAACATGGAAATGGAGTCATCACAACGAACTAAAATATCTCGATTGTGGATGAGAAAATAATCGGCAATTTCTTTTAATCGAGTCAGAGCTTCCCGATTACTGATGCAAATCGGCTCATCAATTTGATTGGCGCTGGTCATCACCAACGCATCAAAATATTTTTCTAAGAGCAAGTAATGCAGCGGCGTATAAGGAAGCATAACGCCGAGGTTAGGAACACCGGGTGCCACCTGTTCCGAAATTGTGGTGCCCTTTTTCTTTTTCAGCAAAACAATTGGCCGCTGCGGCGAGCTCAGCAGCTTCTCTTCCTCTTCCTTGACATTGGCAAAACGTTTCGCATTTTCCAAATTCTTGACCATAATGGCCATAGGCTTTTCTTCCCGAAACTTGCGTGAACGAAGTCTCCTTACTGCTTCGTCATTTCCGGCATCGACACTCAGATGAAAGCCTCCCAAACCTTTGATGGCTAAAATTTTGCCCTCTTTAAGTAAACCGATAGCAGTCTTTATTGGTTCATCAGTCGCGACCTTATTGCCCGTTTCATCGAGGAGTTGAATTTTAGGGCCACACAAAGGGCAGGCATTAGGTTCGGCGTGAAAACGCCTATCTGCAGAATTTTCGTATTCAGCCCGGCACTGCGGACATAGAGGGAAGCAGGCCATGGAAGTATTGATGCGGTCATAAGGAATTGATTTGATGATTGTCAGCCGCGGGCCGCAATTGGTGCAATTGATAAAAGGGAAGCGATAACGGCGGTCAAGGGGATCAAAAAGTTCTTTCAGGCAATCCTTACAAATGGCTATGTCCGGTGAGATGTGCACATCACCGTCACCACGCCTTTCACTTTCGATAATCCGAAAATTATCGTCCGGCTGTATGGCAATATCCTTGGATGAAATATTCGTAACGTCTGCTAGCGGCGGCAGTTCCTGACGAACCCCGGCCAGGAAAGAATCGATTGCCACTGCAGAGCCTTGGACTTCTACCAGTACTCCGTCCGGGCGATTTTGGACAAAACCGTGCAAAGAGTTTTTGACAGCCAGACGATAAATAAAAGGCCGGAAACCTACGCCCTGAACAATGCCAGTAAAAAGATAGCGTACTCTTTTGATCACTTTGTTATTTTTTCTTGAAGGCATCTATGCGATCCGTAAGCCACTTAATCCAACCATCAAGGCCGACACCGGTCTTACAGGATATTTCAAATATTTTTAAATCCTTATGCAGGGAAAGCGCGTCTCGTTTTGCTTTGGCCAGATCAAAATCCACATAGGGCATCAGATCGATTTTATTGATGAGCAGCGCGGCTGACTCCTGGAACATCAAAGGATATTTCGCCGGTTTATCCGCGCCTTCCGGCGTGCTGAGCAGCATGATCTTCACGTTTTCGCCGATTTTAAATTCCGCTGGACATACCAGATTACCGACGTTTTCGACAATCAGCAGATCGGTTTTGGCGAGATTAAAAGTTGGTAGGGCTTCACGGATCATGTTGCCGTCGATATGGCAGGCGCCGCCGGTATTAATCTGCACTACAGGAATATTGAGTTTGGCGACGCGATCAGCGTCATACGTATCCTGAATATCACCTTCAATCACGCCAATCCGGCATTTATTTTTCAGTGCCACTATCGTTCTTTCCACCAGCGTTGTTTTTCCTGCGCCGGGCGAGCTCATCAGATTAATGACATATACTTTATTTTTATCGAACAGTTCTCTGTTTTCCGCAGCAATCCGATCATTGGCGTCCAAAACATTTTTTACAACTGATACCTTCACTTTTATTACCTCCGTTAGTAATATTTGTAATGAGTGGAGCAAGTACCTTCCGAAGAGACCATACATGGCCCGATTGGGTTCGTCGGGGTACATAGTTTTTTAAATAAGGGGCAATCCTGTGGAGTTTTTATGCCTCGTAAAATATCGCCGCAGCCGCAGTCTTTGATTTCTACCGAATGAATTTCTGGTATCGTAAATTTATTCAAGGCATCGAAGGCAGTATAGGCATCATTGAAAATTAGACCACTCGCCGGTATCGGCCCCAGACCCCGCCATTCCACAGTTGCCGTATTAAACATGGATTGCAAAAAATTCATCGCGCGGATATTTCCTTCAGGTCTAACACCTCTGTTGTATTGGATAGCTACTTCTTTCTTGCCGCTTTCGATCTGGGTCAGCATCATCCAGATACCTTCCATAATGTCCACCGGTTCAAATCCGGTAATTACGGCAGCCCGATTGGCATCGGTGATCATTTTGTAGGCATCAGAGCCGATCATAGTGCTGACATGGCCGGGGCAAAGGAAGCCGTCGATATTCAGCAGGGGATCGGCAAGCAAAGCTACAAGAGCTGGCGGCACAATTTTATGCACAGAAAAGACGGAAAAGTTTTTAATGCCTTTTTTGCGGCAGCTCTCGACAGTTGCGGCAATAGTTGGCGCAGTTGTCTCAAAGCCGATGCCCATCATAATGACTTCTTTTTGCGGATTAGACTTGGCAAGTTTTATACACTCATCTGCTGACGAGACGATGCGGACATCGGCGCCTGCCGCTCTTTTCTTCTGGAGGCTATCGCTATTTGTTCCCGGAACTCTGAGCATATCGCCGAAAGTAGCAAAAATCGTATTTTTCTGGCTGGCTAAATAAAGAGCGATATCCACATCGCGCGCCGATGTCACGCAAACCGGACACCCCGGTCCGGAAATTAAATTAATGTTGGCAGGCAGAAGTTTGCGGATACCAAAGCGGCCGATGGCGTAGGTGTGACTGCCGCAAATTTCCATAATGGTTACCGGACGGGCAATGGCATCGGCAATTTTTTTGATTTTTTTTAAGATTCCTGCCACCAATGCAGGATCACGATACTCGTCAATATATTTCATTATCGATAAGCTCTTGTAGTGCGGCCAGTTTTTCTTTAGCTGATTCCACATCGATCTTGTGAATGGCATAACCGGCATGGCTGATGACGTAATCGCCAACTACAGCCGGTTCGTCAATGATATCCAGGCAAACCTCACGTCTGGTTCCGCTGATGTCGATCACCGCATAATTATCTTTGTCAATCGAAATGATTTTTCCGGGAAATCCGATACACATATTTAATTCCTATCCCCGATAAACGGGATAATTTCTAACTTACTAATCTACGTCCATTTCTAAAATTAGCAATTCTTCCGTCCCGCCGGTTAAGATGACTTCTTCTCCTCCACAGGCAGGGCAGATGGCCGAATATGATTCCACTTCTAAATCCTTTTCGCAGGAAAAGCAATGGATAATGGCGGGTAGAATCTTAAAATCGAGTAAGGCGTTTTCAGCCAGCGTATTTTTAGCCTGAACTTCAAAAGCAAACTGCAAAGACTTAGACTCAATGCAGGACAGGCGTCCAAAAGAAAGAGAAATGGAATTCACTTTGTTGAAATGCTGTTTTACCGCATAGTCTTGCACGATATTTAAAATTGATTCGGCCAGATACAATTCATGCATCCGCTATTTTCTCCAATTGTACATTTAACCGCGAGAGTTCATCCAGCAGCAGCTTTTCCATAGCCGGGAATTTTTCCCGCATCAGGGGAGTCATTTCCATTTTCATATCTCCGTAATTCTGCGGGACAATGCATAAAAACAATGTTTGGGGCAGTTCGTCCATCAGTTCCACTTTAAACAGGACATCAAAAAAAGTGACTTCATGAGCCGTTGTGGGAGGCGGCATGTGCGCCTGCATTTCCTCGGTATTGAAACGGTAAATGGAGCCGGGCGCATCCTTCGTCTTTAAAACATCAATCACAATCAAATTTTCGCAACTGCAAATGATGTTGACGAGCGCATAACCCAGTGTGCCGCCGTCGATGAAACTGACATTTTGCGAAGGTTTATACCGCTGCGAGAGCCAGCGAACAAAATGAACGCCGAAGCCCTCGTCCTGGAGTAGGATATTCCCTACGCCTAAGATCGCGACCCTTTCCTTTTTTCCAGTCATATATGTTTGAAAATCCCCATAAATAACAAGAGGGGAGAAGCGTTATATCTCTCCCCTCTCGAAAAAGCAGTAGTTTCTTCGGGTTAATCCTTTATCTGTTTGAACCGTGTTCCTCCAATCATAGAGGAAACTGTACCCTGCTTAAGAACAGCGTCATACCAGAAAGCCATGTAGATATGGACCACTATGAACAGGATGAATAACCAGGTGAAAATGTGATGAATATAACGGACCATGGCCAGGCCGCCCAGCAGGTTTTCTACCGGCTTCAAGACGGTAGAGGCTATCGAGGTCAGACCGGCATGGTATCCAGCCCCCATCAGGATCAGGCCCGTGATGATGATGACGACGACCATCATCCAGCAGCCGGTATAGGCCAGGGCCTGCATGGGTCCGTACAGGTATTTGCGTTCCGGATGTTCGCTGATCAGCGGATAGAATTTAATCTGCTGGATCGTGCCTTTCAGATCAGTCCAGGCCAGAAAGTCCCTCCAGTCCGCATGAAAACGGGAGAAGAAGGCCAGGTAAAGCCGCCAGATGGAAAGGAAGATGAGAAACGCACCGAAAAAGATATGAACAAAACGCATGTTACCCATGAGAAATTTGTCTACTGTTTCTCCGGCGTAGACCGTAAACGGAGCGGCAATATAGAAACCAGTCGCAATCAGCATGAATATGGAGATCGCCACGGCCCAGTGGTTGATCCGCATGGAAGCAGACCACTCTTTGATACCCAGATATTTTTGCGTATTAGCATGCATGGTCGCCCCCTTAAGCCACTTTAAATTTTTTGACCTCATTCGTTTTCGGATCGATAATGTGCACTGCGCAAGCCATACACGGATCAAACGAATGGATCGTCCGGATAATTTCCAGCGGTTGATCGACTTTTGCCAGTTTGGTTCCGATCAGGGATTCTTCATATGGACCGCGTAAACCGGCCTTATCACGCGGCGAGCAGTTCCAGGTTGAAGGAACAACAGCCTGATAATTAGAAATAACTTCATTTTCTATTTTGATCCAGTGACCGAGAGCGCCGCGCGGCGGTTCCGTCATGCCGCGACCCTGTGCCGGTTTCTTGGGCACATCGCAACGTGTCCAGGTACGGGTGTCGCCTTTCTTGATATTGCCGATCAGCTCATTTATCCATCCTTCGATATTGTCGGCAACCAGTTTGGTTTCCAAAGCGCGCGCTGCTGTCCGGCCTAAGGTCGAAAATAGAACTGAAGCGGGCAGCCCGGTTGCTTTCAAAGTGGAATCAACCAGTCCTTTAATGGCCTTATTACCCTGGGCATAACCGACAACCATACGGGCCAAAGGACCTACTTCGTAAGGTTTGTTGTCGTAACGCGGTGCTTTACACCAGCTATATTTTTCATTGCCTTTTACGTTACCATTGCCGTCATATCCTGTGTATTCCGGATCAGTTGTTCCGTTGAAAGGATGTTGCGGTTCTTTACCCTTGTACCAGGAATGAGTTACTTCCTCGGTGATTTTTGTTTCGTCAAGTTTCATCGGTTTAGCCAGATTTCTGTCTTTGACAATTCCGCGCGGGAAGAGGAGTTTGTTCCAGTCATCATCCAGAGGGAATCCGCCGTAAGATAGATAGTTCTTCACTCCGCCGCCGACACCTTTGAGTCCTTCATCTTTATAATAAGAGGCGGCCAGAAGAACATCGGGCAGATAAGCTGTTTCGATAAAGTTTTTCATGTCCTTGAAGCGGAATAAATACTGTCCCAAACGCTCGGCATCAAATAAATCCATACCCGAAGTAACACCACCGACGACCAGCGTCTGCGGATGAGGATTCTTTCCGCCAAGAATGGCCATCATCTGGGCGCCGACCTTGGAAATTGCCAGAGCATCAAGATAATGGGAAAGGATGATTAAATTGGCTTCCGGCGGCAGTTTGTAGGATGGATTTCCCCAATAGGCATTGGCGAAAGGTCCCAGACGTCCGGACTTGACAAATTTGGTCAGACGTTCCTGAACCGCTTTATAGTGCGTGGCCGAGCAATTGTAAGGATTGGGGCTGTATGCTTTGGCCATATCGACTGCTTTTTGGGGATTAGCCGAAAGGGCGCTGACCACATCCACCCAGTCCAAACCATGCAGATGATAAAAATGCATGACATGGTCAGTCAGGTAAAGCGAACCACTGATCAAATTGCGGGCGATTCTCGCGTTGGGTGGCGGTTTGATGCCGAAAGCGTCTTCACAGGCCAGAATGCTGGCTTCATAATGAACAAAGGTACAAACGCCGCAGAAACGCTGGACAATCAATCCGGCATCTCGCGGATCGCGGCCTTTCAATATAGTTTCAATTCCGCGCCAGAGAGTGATACTGCTCCAGGCATCTTTGATGACGTTATTATCATCAACTTCCACTTCAATTCTTAAATGTCCTTCAATTCTGGTGATTGGATCGACAATAATTCTCTTGGTCATATGTTATTCCTCCGTCCGGTCGTCTTTGTGAGATGTGGGGGCTGTTTTAAAAAAATCACTCCCGCGGTGCCGGACTGCACTCGCTATGGCATGAACTGCAACTCCGGCTACAGCTGCACCTGTTAAAACGGCGCCGATAGTATCGACTGTTTTTTCACCGCCACCAATAGTTTTATCACTAATCGGTTTTTCCAACGGGGCCATGGTATCCCAGAATGCTGGTTCAGTACAACCGATACAGCCATGCCCGGCCATAACCGGCCAGGAAATACCATCATTGAAGCGGACTTTAGGACAGTTGGCATATGTATAAGGACCCTTGCAACCAACTTTATATAAA
Organism: Smithellaceae bacterium; assembly: GCA_050008655.1. Classification (GTDB taxonomy): domain Bacteria; phylum Desulfobacterota; class Syntrophia; order Syntrophales; family Smithellaceae; genus UBA4810. The sequence goes on along the minus strand of JBEKMF010000080.1, from coordinate 1,686 downwards.
CACCATCCTCTGAGCGCACCTTTATCGCCCCATTCTTCAACAAATTCTGAGGCATCATAATGCGGTCTTCTTTCACAATAATCATGAATACGTTTGCCGTAAGCCCAAGTTGGTCTCCCCAGAGAATCAAGTGGGGGCAGAGCACCAAACATTAAATAGTGAAGTAATGTTCCGGTGAAGTTTACTGCATTGGGCGGACAACCGGCGATATTAACTGTACTGATTCCTAATGCTTTACTGATGCCAACAGAGTCAGTAGGATTGGGATTGGCTGCCTGAATATTTCCGAATGATGAACAGGCACCGATACAGACAACGGCAGCAGCTTTGGAAGTAACTTCTTTGGCTACTTGAATACCTGTTTTTCCTTTGGGACCAAGGGTAAGATACTTTCCATTCAAGCCTCTGGGTAAGGCGCCTTCGATGACACAAATGAACTTACCGGCAAAGTCATGAATTGCTTTTTCCAGGTTTTGTTCTGCTTGGTATCCGGAAGCCGCCATCAATGTTTCATGGTATTCCAGTGAGATAGTTTCCAGCAGAATAGTGTCGACATTGGGATACGAAGAACGCAGGAATGCTTCAGAACATCCGGTGCATTCGGCAAAATGCAACCACACTACAGGAAGGCGGCTGAAATTTTCCGCTGCTTTGGCCACCATTGGACGGAACATCGGCGGGAGCATTAAAGCTGCAGTCATTGCCGAAGTCCATTTCAGGAAGTCCCTGCGGCTGACCCCCCTCTCTTTAAGAGTTGCTAGAAAATCCTCCTTAGGCTCGGGTAAATCTTTTTCCATCTTTTCCATTTGAATTTGACAGTGCTTCATCAAGTCTTTGTACTGCTTGTCAATCATCTTCTTGTATTCGGAATTATTCCCTTTTGCCATACTTCCCCCTTTCATTTGATCTTCAGGCATATCGCTTTTATTGAAATATGCCGGTTTTGTTATCATTTATTTTCTTTTTGCTCAGGTATCTTTGGCGGTTCATCCACGGACTTTTTGAAATTCCGGATGGCTTTACCGATTGCCTCACCGATTTCCGGGATTTTGCCGGGCCCAAAAATAATCAAGGCAATAACCATAATAATTATTAACTCTTGCAATCCTACCCTAGGCATAATTAATTATTTTCGCCTTTACGTCACAAATATTCAATATTTTTTCAAGCCTCTAATAAAAATATTTAAACTATCTTTTATCATCGAATGAATTCTATCCGCGCGTTTCGCCGGATTGCCTATGAAGAGATAAAGGGAAATAATGCCGTTGAATAGACCCCATATCGCATTTTGTGCCTGCCGAGCATCGATTGTCGGTGCGAATTCACCGGAGTCAATGCCCTTTTGAATTATTGTGGAAATAACCTTAATATTTTCATTTGTTGTCCGGATGAGCTCGGTGTTTTGTTCTTGCGTAAGATTCATCTGCTCCGTTTGCAGCATGAAAGTCATAAGTATTCTGAATAACTCGTTATGATCTAAAAAATAATTAATGTAGATCTCTGAAAATTCCAGCAAAAGTTCCGCAGCCGACGCTTCTTTGGTGGAAAATATTTTAATGTCTTTATTAAGTTCGATATTATCGGTAATCAAAACTTGGGCGTATATCTCTTCTTTGGAGTCAAAATAAAGATAAATCGAACCTTTACTGACTCCAGCCTTGGCCGCGATACTATCCACGGTTA
>JBEKMF010000008.1:0-33394 GCA_050008655.1 Smithellaceae bacterium | reverse complement strand
TACATCTTGCATCTTTAAATCCGGAATTTCTTTTTTAAAAACATTTTCAGGCATATGATTCTTGCCGTTACCGATTACTATCAGCCAATATTTAAAAGACGTACACAGCTGCAGCCATTACCGTGGTATATTGGTTGTCTTTGCAAATCGTTGATTGGGTTACGTTGAGGGTACGAACAATCTTGCCGCTTATTTTAAAAATCTCCTTTTTTTCATCCCAGCTTTCGTCCACATTGAAATCAATTCCTAAAGTGGAGGCCAGCATGGCCGCGGCCAGGTCCTCCGCATAGTCGCCCGCTTGTTTTTCGGTTTGGCCATATGCGTGATGCTCGCTTATATATCCATAAGACGCTTTATCAGCGGGGATGGCGCAACCGACCGATGCTGCCAGGAGCCTTTTAGGTTCATTGGTGCAGCAACGACTCATGACACAATAGGTAATGGCTCCGGGTACTAAGCCTTTGAGTCCCTGCGCCTTGGAAGTTATTTTGCAGCGGGGCGGAAATATACTGGATACTTGCACCAAATTGCATTTTTCTATTCCTGCATCTCTTAAGGCACGCTCAAAAGAATGCAATTCATCTTTGTGCGTGCCGACCCCTTTTGTAAAAAAGATTCTTCTGGGTACAAAATCTTCCACTTTTCGACTCCTTTCTTCTCGTCTGAAATATTCATTTCATTTATATCAGCGTTCAATATCTTGTGCCACAAAATTATTTATCAACTGCTGAAAAAAATTATTCATCATTCTTTAATCTTGCTCAAAGCTTAAAAAAAGACTATAAAAACTTATAAAATTAAATCAAGGTATTTTTTTATGAAAATACGAATTCCTTTTGCTGTTTTGCCGATTTTTTTTCTGCTAGCCGGTTGTTTGAAGCAGGCAGATATTGTCAAAGACATAAGTGAGTTGCGTCAAAGCCATTCTTTTTATTTGAGTGATGCGGTCAGGACTAAAGATATTCTTGCAGCAGAAACTCAATCGCTAATGGATGAAGACTATAACATCATTTACTTTTCTGTTTGGCACCAGCGTCAGCCTTTTTATGCTTTGCCCGAAAGAGTGTTTCTTGATTTTAAAAAATTCAGCATAAATCTCGGTTACGGCGAAAACAAAATAAAACATTCTAAAACCTGGATAAAAAAACTTCAGCAAAATGCCTTTTTAAAAACCTATCCCAACGCGCTATATTTTGCCATTACAACGCGAGACACCAATCTTCGCGTTCTGCCTACACAGGGTCCTCACTTTAATAGCCCTGAAGGTGATAACTCCAGCTGGCCTTTTGATAATATGCAAAGATCGTCCGTGGCCGCCAATACGCCTATATTTATTTGCCATATCAGTGCCGATAAAGCTTGGGCTCTTGTGGAAACCTGTTACACTTTCGGCTGGATACCGGTCGAAGACTTTGCGCGTGTGGATACAGCATTCATAAAAACATGGGAATCCGGTCGTTATGCCGTAATTACCAGGGATCAAACTTCTATTTTGGATGCCGACGATAATTTCATTCTCAGGACGTCACTCGGTTATGTTTTCCCCTTAGTTGAAGAAATGCCTGATAAACTGGAAATACTTATTGCTACGACGGATAAAGACATGAATGCCGTAATTAAGCACGGCTTCGTTAGCAGGGAAATGTCGGCGGTCAAACCTTTGCGTTTCAGTTACGCCAATGCAGCAAAGATTGCCGACGAATTAATCGGCGAACCCTATGGCTGGGGCGGTCTTTATGGCAATCGGGATTGTTCGTCTATGACCAGAGATTTTTTTGCCCCTTTCGGCATCTGGCTGCCGCGGCACTCGGAAGATCAAGTTAAAGAAGTGGGGAATTACATAGAACTGCAAGGTCTTTCTCCCGAGCAAAAGGAAAAAATCATTTTAGGAAAAGGGATTCCTTATTTGACTCTCCTCTGGCGAAAGGGTCATGTTATGCTGTACATTGGCGAACATAACGGTCATGCGCTTATTTTCCATAATATTTGGGGGATAAAAACAAGAGACTCGGCAGGCAAAGAAGGCAGAAACATCATCGGGCAAGCCGTAATTACCACTTTGCGCCTCGGATATGAATTGAACTTCGCTGACCAGCAGGAAGACTATTTGCTGAACAGAATCTATGCCATGAATGTATTGGTACCTTACAATCAAAGCCAACGGCCAAAACAAGAAGGTATTGAACTTCAGGATAAACTCTGAACCGATGCGGTATTTAGAATATCCCGATAGCCAAGGCTACGGGATCAATTCCACTTGCGCTTCAAACTTCGCTGCATTTGTTTTACCACGGCGCTACGCGCCTGGTATAATTCGTCCAGCAAACTTCAGCGGTAACGTGACCTTTAGGTTATGCACTTTGTTTCTGAAGCTTGGGTCTCATTATCAGCGAGTTTCATTAATTCGGCTAAGAAATATTACTGCATTGTGTTTGTAATATTTGAGTCTCATTAACCACGGGTATCTGAGATACCCTCCGCCTATGGCGGGATTAATTCAACTTGCAGATATTGCTGCGCTTCGCTGGCAATATCTGAGTTTCATTAAATGTATAATTATAAAATTATTTTGGAATACGACGGCACCAATTACAGCGGATGGCAAACGCAGAAAAATGCCAAAAGTATTCAAGGGGCTTTAATCGGCGCGGCGCAGAATGTTTTAGGGGCGCCATTGGAAATTCAAGGAGCCGGACGCACTGATACCGGGGTTCATGCTTTAGCGCAGGTAGCCCATTTGAAGACTTCCCGGAAAATCAATACAGAGAATCTTCGTATCGGCCTTAATGATAACTTACCAGCGAGCATTAATATATTGCAAATTGAAAATGTCCCGGAGCGATTTCATGCTCGCCATAACGCCCTTGGCCGGAGTTACCTATATCTTATCGCGAAAAGGCGCACCGCTTTCGGCAAACGTTATGTCTGGTGGGTCAAAGACAAGCTTGAGCCGGGCAAGATGCAAAAGTCGCTCGGCATTTTTCAAGGGTTCCATAATTTCATCTCTTTTGCCGATAAAAGAATGGATAGAGATACGTCTCCGGATGTCGATGTAGAAAGAGTGGAGTTAAGGGAATTTGAAGGCATTATTGCTTTGCGGGTTGTTGCTTCTCATTTTCTCTGGAAAATGGTGCGCCGCATAGTGGGCGTTGTTGTTGAAGCCGGCCGCGGCAATTTCACTTACCGTGATATAGAATTGATGCTCAAATCTTATTCCGGAATCCCCGCTCGGTATACTGCCCCGCCTTCGGGACTGTTCCTGGAAAAGGTATTGTATGAAGGCGACAAATTGCCGCAGATGAAACTTCCGATTTGTTTGTCAGGAGAAGTACGATAAGAAAAAGGCGCGGCTAATGGGCGGTAATAAAGATGCCCGGCCGCATTTCCATTTCTTCGTCCGGATAGGGAGTCATTAAGGATTGCAGTTCGGCTTTTTCGTATCTGCTGTTATCCAGCCATAGGGATTGTTTGTCCCGTGGAATAATAACCGGCATGCGGTTATGAAGCGGAGAGATGAGCCGGTTGGGGCTGGTGGTGATAATGACAAAAGAACCCTCTTTACCGGTTACCGGAATCTCCGGTTCGTCGCAGATGCCCGCTAATCCGAAAGGTCTGCGGTTTTGCAGATAAAAATAATATTGTTTTTTTTCTTTGGACCACTCATAAAATGCATCGGCAGCTATCAGGCACCTTCTCTTTTGAAAAGCTTCTTGGAAAGTCGGCTTTTCGGCTAAAGTTTCTGCGCGGGCATTAATCAGCAACCCGGATTTTGTTTGCTGCTTTGACCATGGCGGCGAAAATCCCCAGGGCAAAATCAGCAAACGATTCTTTTTGTCTTTGTTTATTACGCAGGCGGATTTCTGACCGGGGTGAATATCTCCCGAAGATATGGAAGATAAGGTGATATCGGTTAAATTAAATTCCTCGGCAATTTGCCCCGCATTACTGATTAAAACAAATCTTCCACACATAATTGTCCTCAACCCGCGACTCGGAATTCCCCGGCTCCGACCGCGGGAGGTCGCGTTGTCCTCTGCTTTGCGGGATAACCCCAATAGCCTTCGGCTGGGGACATCCTAACGCCTTCAGCTAAGGATAATTTCCAATAGCTGTTGGCTATTGGATAATTCGACTAACCAATTCTGTTGCGCTACGCTTACAGAATTGGAGTCTCATTACGACCTGCAAGCTTCAGCGGCAGTGACCTTTAGGTTATGCACTCTGTTTCTGAAGCTTGGGTCTCATTATTTTAGGGAGCCTCCGGCTCCTGTAGGAGGGGGCTCCACTGATAGAAATGTTTGCCTGCGGAGAAAACATAGAGGACTTCCTGCCGGAAATATCAATGTAATAGCTGTCGCTTTCGTAAGAAATAAAGCCTATAGAGCCCCGCAAGGGGGCTCTATAAAAACAGAGAAGTCACTGCACCGGTTAATTATTTTCTTTTTTTTGTTGTCTTCTTTTTTGCCGGTGATTTCTTTGCGGGTTTCTTTTTCACTATTTTCTTTTTTGTTGTCGATTTTGCTTTCTTTAGAAATGCTTTTCTCTTTGGCGCTGCGGGTCCCTTGTTGATCATGGATTCCTCGCAGCAAGTAACTCCGACCGCAGCGCACCCGCATTCTTCGTCCACGATTACGGTAAGTCCGCATACTTCACAACTAAGAACATCTCCGGTCTTTGCTCTCGGCATTTGCCTTCCCTCCTTGATCTTTATGTGTTGGGTATTTATTCACCAATATCACTTGTTTAATTTTAATTAAAATAATTTTTTCTTTCAAGCACATATTTGCTGTTTTTGCTTATTTTTTGAAAAGCATAGACAACTTGACTTTCATCGACGGTTTGATATGATTCTGCGGCGGTAAGCTTCAATTAAAATAATATTTTAGGTGACGCATAGTATAAAATCTTTAACCATTAAAGGTATCGGGAGCCAAAGCCGCCGGTCGATCCTTGGGACGGAGCATTGACCATGAAAAAGAAGTGATAATTATCTGCTGGGCTGAATATATATGCCGTTAAAAACAGAACAGAAATATCGCAGTTGGGTCGAAGTTGACCTGGATAATTTTATTGCCAATCTCAAAGAAATAAAAAGACTCATCGGGCCGGAAGTTGATTTCATGCCGGCCGTTAAAGCCGATGCTTACGGCCACGGTGCCATAGAAATATCGAATGCCGCCATAAAAAACGGCGCGAAGATGTTGGGCGTAGCCAACGCGGACGAAGGCGTTCAACTGAGAATAAGCGGCATTGAAGCGCCAATTGTGATTTTGGGGCCGTCGACTGTCGCCGAAATCGATGAGATCATCAAATACAAACTCACCCCTTCCGTTTCGGATGCCGGTTTCGCCAAAAAACTGCATAAAGCGCTGAAAAAATACCGCCGCCGGATGCCCGTGCACATCGAAGTAGATACGGGCATGGGGCGAGGCGGGACAATGCAGACCGAGGCGGTAAAACTAATCCTCACGATATCTAAACTATCCAATATTCTGCTGGAAGGCATTTTCAGCCATTTTGCTACCTCCGAACTTACACTTACCGGCAATGATAAACAATGGCAATTATTTACGGATGTTCTTGCCTCTCTCGAGCACCTGAGAATAAACATTCCCCTCCGGCATATAGATAACAGCGGAGCTATTTTAAATTATCCCGAATTCAAACTGAATATGGTGCGTCCGGGCTTAATGGCTTACGGAATTTATCCTTCCGCGGAAACTGAGTCCAAAGCAAAACTTGCTCCGGTAATGTCCTTTAAGACCAGTGTTGTTTTATTGAAAAATTTTCCTGAAGGATACGGCATAGGTTACGGCAGTACGTATGTTACCGGAAAGCCTACACGTATTGCAACTATTCCGGTGGGTTATGGAGATGGTTATGCTTTTATTCTTTCCAATCAGGGCGAGGCATTGATCCGCGGTAAGCGTGCACCAATCATCGGACGGATTTCGATGGATATGTGTACAATCGACGTTACCGACATTCCCCGCTGTGCTGTGGGCGATGAGGTTGTCCTTTTGGGCAGGCAGGGCAAGGAATACATCAGCGCCAACGAGATTGCCCAAAAAGCAAAGACCATCAGCTATGAAATTCTCTGCGCTTTGGGGAAAAGAGCACCGCGAGTATTTCTACAGAAAGGGAAAACAGATACGGTCGAACCGCGGCTGCGACGAATATTTGTTCCAGACGAGGAAAAATCAATCTCGCGCATCGATAATATTATCCGCCATTGTCTGCAAACGCGCACGCGCGATGAGGAACTGGGTAACGCCATTTATTACGAAATGTTTGAAACGCTTTTCGGCAAGGAAGATCGTCAGCTCGAATTGCGTTCCTGCTTTAAGTATAATATTAGGATAGCGCAGTTGCCGAAAGTGAAGAAAGCAGCAAAAAATCCCGATGCCTATTTTCACGTCAGCACGCACATCGAATATAAAAAAACGATTAGAAACAATATTTTTATGATCGGCTGCGCGTTGAATAATTCACAATTAGTAGCGTTGTTTGAAGACCCGCGCTGCGAATACCGCTGGCTTTTGAGCAACGGCAAGGATTTGGTCATGGAGCGTGATTTTACCGTCGAGCGTGTGCGCGTCGATAAAAAGGATATACCTATTATGGAAATAAAAAAGACCACGCAAGACTACGAAGTATGGTGCGGCAATGATGAACTTAAAGAAAAAATAAACCATGAGGTCAAAATCGAAATAGAAATAGCCACTAAACAGGCAAAGGACAATAAAATTTTTCCTGTTTATCTTATTTATCCCACCAGAGGTGTAGATATTAATTTCAACTATAAAAAAGCAAAGTTAAAAAATGTAAGAACAGAGAGCTTTTTTGCCGGAAGGCATCCGTCACCTGAAATTATCTCCAGTAAAGGTAAATCTGTTAAAGTTAAAGTTTCTGCTAAGGAATGGATTTTCCCCACGAGCGGTGTGATCTTTACCTGGGATATTTAATTTGCGGGAGATCAAAACCTAATTTATCAGTTGCCGATTGTTGCCGTAAGTCCTTCTTTTTCCACAATCCTTTGCAGAGAATGGATATGTCCGTCGTCGGGCGTTTTGGCCTCAGGCATTAAATAACTTTTTCCTAATTGGTTGCTTGTCAAGAAATATTTGGCACAAATAAATTAATTAGCGGCTGGCGCAATTAGCCGTCGCCGCAAAACGGCTGGTAGCCAGAGTATTCAATTTTTTGTTTTTACTTCGCTGTGTTATTTGCTTCTTTCTATCAAAAGCCACACAGCCAGCAATATCAGAATCACAGCGGCAATCGGGCTGGCCCAGAGGGGAACTGTTATGCTTCCAGCGACAATATTAACCTGCAAAAAGAAGCGGCACAATTGGGCGACGGCCATCAAAAGAAACAAAATAGCTGCTACTAATGATGCGGGTTGTTTCATAATACTACCTCCCTACAAAAAGTTAATTTAAATTCATTCTATTTTATCAGACTTTTGCAAGTTATGTCTTGCGCAAAGAATTCGCACATTCTCGGAGGTGATGCTTGTACCACCTTTTGAGTAAGGCAGATCGTGGTCGAAGTGTAATTCATCTGATAACCCACAGAGGACGCAACGCCCCTTGTCTCTTTCCCAAACAATCTTTTTTATGTCACTCGGGATTACTCGAGTCCGTTGCCTAAGTTTATTTTCAATAAGTCCGTCAGTATTAATGTCCATTTCCGTTTCTTCCAGGAAAAAGTGAAAAACTTTTCTGTTAGTTTCATTTATGCATTTGTAATCCACTAGACGAAAAAAACCTTTTTCAGACCAAACTCCGGAAAAAATCTTTTCGTAAACACGAACAACTTCTGTTTTTCTCTTCCCAAGTTTAAAATCATCAACTGCAGAAGCAAACAGCCCGTTTTGAGTTAGTTTTCCCGATTTAGTTTTTCTGGGCTGGTCAAGTCGTTTCGGATTAATTCTTGATGATATTCTTGGCGTGTCATGACCTTCATACTCAATCGTCAGTCCATCAGAAAGAATACGATCCTTATAAGGAGCATTGCGTCGTTGAGACATTAATATAACTGAATAGTTGGGATTAAGGCGATAATTCATACCGCGCTGAAGTGTCTGGACTCTTTCATCATTACACATTTGTCTATACGAGATTATTTCGTCCTTCATTTCATCTATATGTTTTCTGTCTTGATTTCTAATTTTTTCTTGTGCCGTTCCAGCGCCAGTTCAATGAGCTTGTCCAGAAGCTTGCTGTATTTGAGACCGGTGGCTTCCCAGAGTTTGGGATACATGCTGATGCTGGTAAAGCCGGGGATGGTATTTATTTCGTTTAAATAAAATTCATTAGTATTTTTATCCAGAAAGAAATCAACGCGTGCCATGCCACTGCAGCCCAAAGCCATATAGCCGTCAACAGCAATCTTTCTGATTGCCTCGACGAGGGACGAAGCAATTTGCGCCGGTATTTTCAGCGATGCTCCTTCGGGGTCAATATACTTGGCCTCATAGGAATAGAATTCATGCTTGGGGATTATTTCGCCCAATATGGAAGCTTGCGGATTATCATTTCCCAGAACCGCGCATTCAATCTCGCGGCAATCAACAGTTTTTTCGATTATCACGCGCGTATCAAATTGAAAGGCAAAATTAACCGCTTTGGCGAGAGATTCTTTTTCTTTAACCTTTTTTATTCCTACGGATGAGCCGGTGCAAACCGGCTTGACAAATAAAGGTAAGCCCAGTTTGTCCGCAGCGTTTAGAATTATATCCTGCGCATTGTTTTTCCATTGCCGTTTATTTATCGTTATAGAAGAAACAACGGGTATTCCCGCAACTTTGAGCAATCTTTTGGCAACATCTTTATCCATGCCGACAGACGAACCAATAACATCCGCGCCGACATAAGGCACCATTGCCAGCTCCAGCAAGCCCTGTAGCGTACCATCCTCGCCGAAAGTGCCGTGTAACACGGGGAAGATCACATCTATAGATACTTCTTTATTTTTGTTTTTGAGGTCGTATAGGCGCAGTTGATTATTTTGCTGAAAGTGATTGACCAGCCATTTGCCCTGTTTTTTCAAAGAAAGAATCTTGCCGAAATTTTTATGAGTGACTATTTCGGGCTTTTCCTGCACATACCATTTTCCGTCACGGTCAATTCCAATGGCGATAACTTTGTATTTGTTTTTGTCGAGCGCAGAAACAACTGAAGCGGCGGAAGAAAGCGAAACATCATGCTCTCCGGATCTGCCGCCGTACAAAACTCCGATTTTCATCTTCGATCTTAGTGCCATATTTTTCCTCAAAATTATTTTAGGGGAAGATATTCTGTTGTTTTCATTAGATATACGCCCTGATAGCCGAAGATGTCAATTTAATTTTGTTTTTTCACATTATCCGTACATACACTGGCCGTCTTGACAGAAATCCGTTAAATGCATATATTACTTATGAAATTGGATAATTATTTGTTGGTGAGTTTATGTCTCCTTATTTTAATACAGCGCAGTTGCCGATGGCTAATAAGGCATTTAACGATGCCGAAAAGTTGGTTGTGCGCCATTTCAGGTTGAGCGAAGATCAGTTAAAAAAGAATAAGTATGATGTAAAAACACTTGCTTATTTGGATCAACATGAAATAAAAGATGGCGCTTTTGCCCATCTTTGCAAATATGCTTACGGTAAGGCCGATGGCCTGGCTGAAAACAGGGAAGAGGGCTTTGATTTTTACCGGGTGTGCCTGCAGGATAATATCATTCTGGACGCAGTAGAAAGAGCAACTCCGTTTATTAAGTTCAGCCCGCTGATGCTTTACATTGCCGTGCATGAGTTGATTCACGTCTTGCGATTCGGCAGCGGCGAAAGTGATTTTGACGCGGATAGGGAAGAAAAGGAAAAAGAAGAAACAATTGTGCACAATTTGACGAGAGACACGCTGCAACCTGTCCAGCAGCATGATTTGGGAATAGTTTTAGAATGTTTTAGCAACGATTTTAAAATTGGCGATCTAATTAATTGATCGATAGTTGTAGAAGGGGTTTTTTAGTATGCCTATTTATGAATATAAATGCCAAAAATGCGGCCGACAATATGAAGTATTTCAGGGAATTTCCGATCCGGAATTAAAAAGCTGTAAGTTTTGTAAGGGGAAAGTCCATAAACTGGTATCGCTTTCTTCTTTTAGCTTAAAAGGTTCAGGATGGTATACAACCGATTACGCTGGGAAGAAGCCTCCGGCATCAAAAACTGAAAAAGCTCCAGCAAGTGAAACTTCTGCCGCTAAAGAAACTATCAGCACAGAAACTGCGAAAAGCGATAAGGAATAATCCCGACAGCGCCAAGCTGCGGGATTATTCCTTGAAATAAAGTTGCAATTCCCGGCACAACTCTTCCGGCACAGTGGGACAGATAATTTCATTGTGTAGTTTTTCAAAGTAATTCAAATCGCTGGTTCCTAAAGGATTAATCACAAAACGCGGCACAATTTTGCCTTGCACCCAGAAATAACGGTTGCTGATCATCGGCGCATAGAGTGACATATTAAAGCTGATAAAGTTATTCGCGTATAAGTAGCCGAACACTTTGGCCAGTCCGGAAAGTAGCTCGGTAAAATTGGCTTCTGTTAAATCAAAAAAAGATGTTTTTTCCTGAAATATAAAATCAATTTCTCCGGCCATGCTTTTCGGCGCGAAGCTGGTCAGCCAGCTGATAGAACCGGTAGAGGCAATAAATCTCTCTTTCGCGTCTTTTTCCAAAGCAATTAAATTACGCCATAAGCTATTGCCATTTTCCGCCGCCGCATAACTTTGGGCGTTGGCTAAAAGTCGTTGCATAAAATTAGTGGGTTTATGGCTGACAATCGTTTGCAAATGCGGATGAACCAGGCCTCCGCCGGAAGGAGGCATATAGTTCCAGTTAATCGAGCAGTATTTGTAGCCCAAATTCATTTCAGCTACACGGTGAAAATAATCGCGGCAAACGTTGAAACCATCCTGCATTGTTTGTGGGATTAATTCATCCATGGGAATGAAATGGCGCGATGATAAGATAGCCACACAATTATTGGAATCGTAGGGAAACGCGTTGGGGAAAAGTTGCGCGTTGCCGTGCCGGAATTTTCCTTCGGGAGTAATATTTGGCGTAAATTTTGGCGTAGTTTTTTCGAAAAGGGTGGAACAAAAAGGACATAACGATGTCGGTGATTTATCCAGATAGAAATTCAAATCCGGTTTTTGAGCCGGGCGGACACGGTAAGGCAATATGCGGCAGGCTACGCCGGTAATTTCATCAGTGCGCAATTCAATAGTAACTTCTTTTTCCTCAAAGCCATTGAAAGGATTAAGATAACGGCCGGTTGTCATTTCTTTTTTGAAGCCAACATATTTCATAGATTTTCCTTCCTGGTATTGTTTTTGAAATGTTCGTGTCGGACGGCATTTGTTCTCTGATACCTTTTCAGGTTTTCTGAAAGAAACTTATCAACATTGCGCTGGGATAAATTTCCTCCTAACTTTTCTTTCAGTGCTTCCAGAGGGATTTCCATTCGCGCGGCGCTCCTGTGGCCGCCGCCTTTACCCAATAATCCGAAAGCTCTTTGTGCGATGGCACCGCAATCCTGTCTATATCCGTCACCGCGGAAAGTAATGATAAATCTATCGCCGACGATTCCGGCTACAACGACATAGTAAGTGCCGATTAAGCGCAGATAAAAATCGGCCACCTGAACGCAAACATCGGCGCTTTCTACATTCCCCAGATAACAAACTCTCCGGCCGCGAAAATTGTTCATGTGATGGTAGGCGTGATCGTAATATTTCAAAAAACGGCCCGGAGTTTGATTAAGTTCAATGCGTCGGATCAGCTGCATATTAGCGTATTTTGTATGATAAGTGTAAGCGCTGATATCTTCGAAAATAGTATCGCGATCAAAATTGTCCGTATCAGTTTTGATTCCATAAAGAAGGGCTGTGTGTAAGTTGCGGGGGATTTTTACGTGGGCACAAAGCAAATATTCGGTTAAAATGGTGGATAAAGCGCCGTAGTTAGGCCGGATATCTTCCATAGTGGCTTGCCATTGGCCTTCGCGGGGGTGATGATCGAAAACAATATGCGGTTGGATAAAGGCCAATGTGCCACTAAGAAAAGAAGGTTGAGCATCTATGAGCGCGATTAAACGGTAAGCATTCAAATCCACTTGATTGACTAAGTCGATATGAAGGCGCATGGCCAAAACAAATTCGGCGTTTTGCTGTCTGACCAGTGGCTCCGTGGAAACAAAAATACTTTTAGCCAGGCCTTTTGTCCGCTGGATAATTTCGCGCAGAGCCATGGCGGAAGCGATAGCGTCGGGATCAGGGCTGCCGTGCAAAAGCAAAAGCAAAGAATCGTCAGGGCGTGCCATATCCATGAGCTTTTTAAAGTTTTGCTCTGTTTCTTTTTTGATTAGAATGGATTCTATTTTCATTTTTCGAGTTTAAAGGGGACACTGCCGGATAATCCACCTAGTAAATAAAAATTTTACCGGGATGATCGGCAACAACTTCACCGACAATAGCGGCATCAACAATTCCGGCATTACGCATTTTTTTCACAAAACCATGCGCCTGCTTACCGGGCAAGCTAAAGAATAGTCCACCGGCAGTTTGTGGATCGAAAAAAACATTCAAAAGCCAGGCAGGACAAGTATCAGCTGCTTGGATTTGGTTTATGCGGAAATTTTTGTTGCGGTAAAGACCGCCGGGGACAAAACCTGTTTCCACCAATTCTTGTACTCCGGCAAAAATAGGAACAGCGGCTGAATTTATGCGCAGGCCGACATCACTGCCTTCAATCATTTCACAGGCATGGCCTAAGAAACCAAAACCGGTAATATCGGTACAAGCATGAATGTTACCCTCGGAAATAATCAATTCGGCCGGTTTTTTGTTGAGTTGGGTCATGCAGGCAATGGCTTTTTGAAGTAATTGTTCGCTTGCCGCACCGCCTTTCAGCGCCGTGCTGACAATTCCTGTGCCCAATGGTTTGGTGAGTATCAAGCTGTCTTTGTTTTTTGCGCCTCGATTGAATAAAACTTTCTCCGGATGGATTAACCCGGTTACGGAAAGACCATATTTTATTTCGTTATCTTCAACGCTATGTCCGCCGACCAACAAAACCCCCACCTCGCGTATTTTATCCAAGCCGCCGCGTAAAACTTCCCGTAGCACGGAAATATCCATTGTCTTGATGGGAAAGCAAACAATATTCATCGCAGTCAGGGGTTTGCCGCCCATAGCGTAGACATCGTTGAGCGCGTTAGTGGCGGCAATTTGACCAAATGTATAGGGATCGTCGACAATAGGGGTAAAAAAATCGATTGTTTGGACAAGGGCAAGATCGGCGGAAAGTTTATACACTCCCGCGTCTTCCGCGTGTTCGATTCCGGCGAGTAAATTCGGATCGGAAATCAGCGGCAAATCTCGCAGTGCTTCGGAAAGGTCCCCCGGACCTATCTTGCAGGCTCAGCCCGCGCCCTGTACTGTTTCTGTTAAACGGAGAATCTTTTTTTCCTCCATTTTCTCTACCCCAAAATTTTAATTATAGTTCTGTTCTAATTTTCGCTCATAATTTTTAACATATAAGAAGGTATTTTCCAACTGTAATTGTATCCATTGACTAACCTACACTTGCCGTAAAAAATGCCCAGATTTTTGATTGATTTATTTAATGCAATGAGTTTAAAGAAAGAAGCTTAAAAAAGAAGGTAAGCATAATGTCTATAAAGTATTACAGTACAAATCGTTATTTAAATAATGTTGCGGGGATTATTCCTTTTACCGGAAAAGTTTCCTTCAGAGAGGCATTGCTTGCCGGCCAGGCTCCGGATGAAGGCTTGTTTATGCCGGATGCAATACCGCTTCTTTCGTTAAAAGATATACAAAAGCTGAAAAGTAAGCCTTACAAAGAAACTGCGTTGCTTGTAGCGAGAGCTTTTTTGTCCGATGAGTTTTCCGATGAAATCCTGAAAAATGTGGTGAAAGAATCTTACATCTTTTCCGTGCCTTTGGAAGAAGTATGCCCAAAAACCTACATAATGCGTTTGGATCAAGGCCCCACGGCATCATTCAAGGATTTTGCCGCAAGGATGATGGCGAGACTCATGAGTCATTGCCGCCCCCAAGGCGAACGTATCAATATCCTGGTGGCTACATCCGGCGATACAGGAAGCGCCGTAGGAGAGGCTTTTAAGGGGGTGGCCGGAATTGACGTTGCCATTCTTTATCCGGCCAAAGAAGTAAGTCTCCGGCAAAAAAAGCAGCTCGACACGATTGGCGGTAATGTCCATGCTCTCTGTGTAGAAGGGAAATTTGATGATTGCCAGAACTTGGTCAAACAAGCTTTTGCCGATCCGGAATTGGCTAGGTTTAACTTGTCTTCCGCCAACTCGATTAACTTTGGCCGGATCTTGCCGCAGATAGTTTACTATATTTACGCTTACGCCCAGCTTGCCGCTTTTGAAGAGCAAGTGGTCTTCTCGGTTCCTTCAGGGAACTTTGGCAACGCTCTGGGATGCGAATACGCGCGCCGCATGGGCTTGCCGATGGCTAAGCTTGTTATGCCCACCAATGAAAATGATGAATTCCCCGTCTTTTTGAAATCCGGTAAATACAATAAGGTTTCTCCTTCCCGGGCGTGTATTTCCAACGCCATGAATGTCGGACATCCCAGCAATCTGGCGCGGTTCTTTGAGTTGTACGGAGGCACTGTTGACCGGACGGGTAAGGTACATCGTTATCCCAACATGGAAGAAATGAGGCGCTATATATATTCGATAAGCGTTTCGGATGAGCAAACCAGACAAACGATCAAAAGTGTTTACGATCGTTATCATGTGGTTTTAGAACCGCATGGTGCCGTCGGCTGGACAGGCCTGGAAGATTATTTAAACAAAACCTCGAACAAGAAAAACACAGCCATTTGCCTGGAAACCGCCCACCCGGCGAAATTTTCAGAAGAAATTCAAAAGCTTCTGGGATTAAAATTGAATTTACCGGAAAGTTTAAAAGACATTGATCGTCGGGAAGGGAGCGCTATATCCATGACAAATGATTATGATGATTTTAAAAAGCATCTGCGGGTAAGTTTAAAAATTAAGGAATAGCTATGATTTGGCGCTCTTTGCTTACGAATTTGTATGTTTTTATTGTTACGCCCGTATTGAGTGTTATTTGCCTTTTAGTGGCTTTGTTGGGAGATCAAAGAGGAATAATCTGGTGGAAAGTAGCGACAATTTGGGCCAAGGGGCTTTTAAAAAGCGGAGGCGTGACAAAAGTAATTATCCACGGACGCGAGAAACTGGGAAAAATTCAAAGCGCGATTTTTATGGCCAACCATGAAAGCCAACTGGACCCGCCGGTTATGACCAGCCTTTCCGAGAAATCTCCAATTCGTTTTTTTGCCAAACACAGCCTTGCCTACTTTCCTCTTTTCGGGCAAGCCCTGTGGGCGACCGGTCAGATTTTGATCAATCGTAACAAAGGCAGCAAGGCCATTCAAAGCATTGAAAAGGCGATAGCTAAAATAAGAAATAAAGATAAGTATTTTTTCGTTTTTCCAGAAGGAAAAAGATCGCGCAACGGTGAATTGCTGCCGTTTAAAAGGGGCGGCTTCCTTATGGCTATAAAAACAAGTTTGCCCATACTACCTCTAGCCATTGCCGGAACCAGCGAAATTTTACCGCCGGGATTCTTATTCCGTAAAAAAGGACCTGTTGTCATTGCTGTTGGTGATTTGATATCTACCGGTTCCTATGACATCAAATCCTACGATGAACTGATTTCTCTTGTCCGCAAGCAAGTTGCCGAACTGCAAAAAAAAGCAAGGAGAATCAAGGAAAAATTGACCTCACTTAAAATTTAATAATAATAAGCATTGTCCTGGAAGAAAAAGCGCAGGGAATTATTTATTTTTATTTGCGCAGGTTTTCTATCAGTGATAACTATTTTAAAAATTTATTTTCTATTAAATCGACAAGGCTTTGGGAATCATTAATATCAAAACAAGGAACGCCGATATCCAGCTTTGTATCCGAAGCAATTGCCAGTAAATTATCCTCTTTTTTGCATAAAGGCGTACGCCTCAGTTCAGAGCGGAAAACCTCGATTTTGGGGAAAGGGTTGCCCTTATAACCTTCAGTAAGAATTATATCCACCCTTTTAATATATTCCTTTCTGATTTCGTCCAGCGTCTGATCGTGATCTACGTCTTCAATCAACGCTATCCGAAGAGGGGAAGAAATAACCGTCGTGCGTGCGCCGGCTTTTTTGTGCCGCCAGCTATCCTTGCCTTCATGGTCGATTTCAAAATCATGAACATCATGTTTAACCGTAGCTACGCGGTATCTTCTTTTTACTAATTCGGAAATTATTTTTTCCAATAAGGTTGTCTTGCCGGCGCTGGATTTGCCGACGATGGATACTATAGGAATAGCCATGCTTTATAATTATCCTAATGTAATTATATCATTTATAAATTTATTCTCATTATATACAGGAATATGCTCTCTTTGATTGATAACACATAATTATCTGTTTGCCAATTTTGAAGATGAGCATTGTTCCCGAAACTTACCGGTTATTATTTACCGTTGCCAAAGGCATAAAAAGCATTGCTCGGCGGTGTTTTAAATTTTTCATTTAATACAGACAGGATATGGATTTTTCTCTATATACCTCTTGACATAAATAGTGTTTCCTGTTAATAAATACGCATAACTTGAAGATAACTTTAGATAACTTTAAATTTTACGGGGAAGTGCTTCAATGTTTTACGTAAATGCTCACTCAATTGCTAGTCAGCTTATCTTGCTACCAACTACAAACAAGAAAAAGAACATCCTGAAAATTGCCATTCAAACAAATAAACCAGCATATAATGTTTTGCGCTGTGGTGAAAACATTTAATATATTAATTAATTACATTTATTAAACTTTGCAGGAGGGATTATAAATGATTAAGATATTTATCCGCTTTTTATCAACGGTTTTCACAATCGGCCTCCTTTTTATGGCAATGGCAAATTTTGCTATGGCAGCGGAGACAATTAAAATCGGTGCCGTTTTACCGTTGGCGGAAGTAATTGGTAAAGATGCATCAAAATCTATGCAATTGGCCGTAAAACAAATCAATGCCGCAGGCGGTTTGCTGGGACGGCAACTGGAATTAATAATAGTTGATGATGAAATGAAACCGGATAAGGCTCTGGCCGTTGTAGAGAAATTGGCCAATAGCGACAAGGTTGATATACTCGTTGGCGGTACGGCCAATGCCACTACGGCGGCAATAGTGCCGGCCTTAAAAAAATATAAGAAAATAACGGTTTGGTGCGGAGCATCTTCGGCAAAAGTTGAACAGGCACTGGAGGGGCAGAATTGGTTTTTTCATCTGCAATCTTGGGATTATGAGCTTGGCGCGTATTATGAAAAAATGTGGAGAGAAGTTGTCCAAAAGTATCCGAATGTTAAAAAGAAAATAATATTCGTTGCGTATAAAGAAGACCCTTTCGGTTCCGATAGTTTTAGCATTGCCAGTCCCATAGCCAAAGCTTATTTAAATTTGCTGAATGGCGAAGTGTATAACAGTCCAGATTATCGGACAATGTTGAGCAATGCCAGAAAATTTGGTCCGAATATTTTTATCTGGGATGGTTCGGAAAAAGACGCTAAACCAATGCTGGAAGATGCTAAAAATATCGGATTTGCCCCTCCTATTTATTTAGGAACAACTTTGGTGTGGCCTGCTGACTTTTCTACTTTGGTGGGTTCCGAAGGTGTTACGTTGTACAGTTACTGGAACGAATCAATGAAAAGCAAAAATAAGGCAAGCAGAGATTACGGTGATGCTTTCAACAAGGAATTTAATGAATCTCCGGCCACGTACTTCGGTCCTCTTGCCTATACCAATATAATGATTGTTGCTGCGGCAATAAAAAGAGCGGGTACTCTGGAAAGTGAAGCCTTGATTCAGGCCTTGGAGAAGACAAAATATGAATCCCCGCTGG
Source organism: Smithellaceae bacterium (assembly GCA_050008655.1). GTDB lineage: Bacteria > Desulfobacterota > Syntrophia > Syntrophales > Smithellaceae > UBA4810. The sequence continues at coordinate 15,383 of JBEKMF010000008.1, read as the reverse complement.
GCGATACATTTATTTTTGTAAAGAGTCTGGTCATTAATCATCAAGCAGGAGCTAATCCGAAACTTATGCAATGGCAAGGTGGAAAAATAAAAATTATTTGGCCGTGGGAATTCGCGACGGCCAAATTAATTTATCCGTTTCCTGCGCAGGGTTTTAATAAAGCCGCCGCTGTTGAGACAGAAGGAAAGAAAAAACCGGCTCCAGCCGTTAAACAATCCGCCGAAGGTGGTAAAGTGCCTACAGCAGGAAAGAAAGAGCAATCGGTTCCCGCTGTAAAGCCCACTACGTTGGAGAAAAAGAAATCACCGGTGCCAACTTCTGCTCCCGCCGCTACGCCTGAAGCCAAACTGGCCGCTCCGAAAACAACTTCTGTTCCTGCTGCTACGCCTGAAGCCAAACCGGCCGTAGCGGCAGTGATCCCGGCGGCCGAAAAAGGAAAAGTGGACATGACCGGCATATGGAATTTGTCAGTTATAACGCCACGTGGCCCGGGTCACCCGGTTTTTACCTTGAAGCAAGAAGGCAATAAATTAACCGGTGATTACAGCGGTGCTTTTGGAGAGGCGTCGGTAACGGGAGCCGTTCAAGGAAGAAACTTTGAAATGAAGTATACGATGGGCGGAGTAACAACTGTTTATAAAGGCAAGGTTGACGGCAATAAGATGTCCGGAGATGTTGATTTCGGAGGACAGGTATCCGGTACCTTTACTGGAGAAAAGTAGTAATATTTTGTGGAGGGAAGAAAAGAAGCAACCAGCCCCGGCTGTTTTACAAGGGGTAAAACAACCGAAGAGGTGAAACCGAAACCAGCGGATAAATAGCGTTTGTTTTGCCAGTGAGCATGCTGTGATTTAAATAATAGTTACGATAGGTAAAAATTAAAATGATATTTTAGAAAAGAGAACGTTTTTGGAAAAGGAGGACATTTAGAATGAAAAAATTCTATGGGATTATAATCGCAATTATAGTTGCCGTTTTTGTAATCATGACAATTTTTGTCGCTTCGGCCATTGCTGCCGAAACAATCAAATGGCGGATGGTTTCCTGCTGGCCGTCATACTCGTCTATCTCTCAAAGCGAAAAGCGCTTTGCTAAAAATGTTTATGAGCTCAGCGGCGGTCGCCTGCAAATTACTGATTATGCGGCGGGAGAACTTGTTCCCACGTCTGCGGTTTTTGATACGGTTTCTAAGGGTGCGGCGGAAATGGGACAGGATTATGCCGGCTATTGGGCGGGCAAAAACTCGGCGTTTGATCTGCTTGGATCATTACCTATGGCGATGTCCCAGTATGATTTAATTAATTGGTATATCCATGGCGGAGGGCATGATATTTTTAACTACATGTACGGAAAATATAACATGATTTATTTTCTTACCGGCGTTACGTGCGTTGCTTCGGGCATCCGTTCCCGCACGCCTATTCGAAGTCTGGCGGATCTTAAAGGTAAAAAAATTAGAACGTCCGGTAGAGCGGCGGGTTACGTCCTACAGAAAGCCGGGGCTACCCCGGTAATGACGGCGCCAGGGGAAATTGCTCAAGCCCTGGCTGCCGGGACTATTGATGCTGCCGCCTTTAATACACCCAATATTGACATGAGCATTGGTCTGGCCGAAGTTACTAAATACAACATCGGTCCCGGCTGGAATCAGCCCTTCAGCAGTGGCGGGGTGCTGATTAATAAAGATGCCTGGAACACTCTTCCCCCTGATTTGAAAAAAATTATAGAAGTTGCCGCCACTGAGAATCTTATGACCATGAGCACTCTGTCTGAATGGGATAATTCTCTTGCTCTTAAGAAGTGGCAGGAAAAAGGAACCCAGGTTACCAAGTTTTCGGCAAAAGATTTAGCTCAGATAGAAGACTGGGTCTGGGAATTTATTGCCGCAGAGGCTCAGAAAAATCCCGATTATGATAAAGTCGCTACTTCCATGTTTCAGTATATGAAAGATTTTGTTCAGGCACGGGATTATGAAGTGCCTTACGCCCAGGGACGAAATCCATCCAAGTGGCCCAAATTGCCTAATTTAAAGTAAGGTTTTTATATAGTTTGCCGCAAATTAAATCTGCGGCAAACTAATAAATAATCCGCAAGAAAAGGGGAGCATAAAATGGGAGGGGATTTCTTAGTCAGATTATCTAATTTTCTTGACAATATCAATGAATGGACGGGCAGAATTTTTTCCTGGCTCGTTGTGCCGCTGGCCGCAGTAATTATCATTGAATTTATTACCAGGACATTGAACGCGCCTACAATCTGGACGTATGAAGCAAGCGGTTTTATTTTCGGCGCTCACTTTATGCTGGTTGCCGGTTATGGCTTGCTTTACGGTTCTCATGTTCGCATTGATCTTTTTACCAGCCGTCTTTCCCAAAAAACGCAAGCAGTTATTTCCATTATTTGTTATCTTATACTGTTTTTTCCGTTTACGCTTGTTTGGCTTTATTATGGCTGGGGTTATTTTTATTCGTCCTGGTCGGTTGTCGAAAAATCATGGAGTCTCTGGGCGCCGATTTTATATCCTGTCAAATTCGTCATTCCCTTAGCGGCCATTTTCTTAATATTGCAGGGTTTGTCGGAAGTAATAAAGTCTATCGTGACAATTCGTATATTATCAGAATTATCTGAGGAGGTGTTCGAATGAGTGTGACGTTAATCGCGATTCTAATGCTTCTCGCCGTCATTATCTTTTTCTTCCTCGGACATCCATTGGCTTTTGTCTTGGGAGGAGTGGGGACTATATTCGGTTTTTTTGTCATTGGACCAACTTTTTTCAACACCTTTATGGATCGCATTTTCGTAGGCATCATGGGCAACTTTACGTTGGTTGCCATTACGCTGTTTATTTTTATGGGTAATTTACTGACTATTTCCGGCATAGCTGATCGACTCTTTGAATCTTTACGCTATTTCTTGGGACCAATTCGCGGCGGTTTAGGCATGGCGGTTTTGGCTGTTTGTATCATGCTAGCCGCCTGTATTGGAATAGTCGGCGCATCCGTTGTTACAGTGGGCTTGCTTACCGGCCCCATGCTTTTGCGTTATGGTTATCAAAAAGAGCTGACTATGGGCATGATTGCCGCCGGAGGGACGCTGGGCCTTATGATACCACCCAGTATCATGCTCGTTGTCATGGGCGACCAGGCAGGTCTGCCGGTAACTAATGTTCTGGCGGCAGCTATTGTCCCCGGTTTTACACTTGCTATTCTTTACATGGGGTATGTCCGTATTCGCTGTGGCCTCCATCCCGAACTGGGTCCGCCAATACCCGCGGAAGAGATCGCCCTGATGCCTTTCAGCGAGAGATTAATGGACTTTATTATTTATTCCCTACTGCCTTTAGCCTTAATTATAGGCGTAATGGGGGCAATATTTTTTGGTTTTGCCTCGCCCACGCAAGCAGCTGGAATCGGTGCCAGTCTGGCTTTCGTCTTAGTCTTACTTTATAGGCGTTTTACCTGGGAAGAATTTCTAGCCTGCCTTTACCAGACGGCAAAGGCAAGCACAATGGTTCTAATAATTATGGTCGGAGCTTCTTGTTTTACTGGGATTTTTTTAGGCATGGGTGGCGGAACAGCCGTGGTTGAATCATTGACATCTCTTGGTCTGGGCAAATGGGGACTATATTTTATGATGATGATTTTGCTGGTTATTCTGGGGTGCTTCATTGATTGGGTCGGTCTAATATTCCTTACTTTTCCTATTTTCCTGCCCATTGCCCGATTGATGGGATTCGATATGGTCTGGTTCGTGATCATGATTGCTATGTACCTGCAAATATCCTTTCTTGCCCCGCCTTTTGGCTACGCACTTTTTTATTTAGCGGGTATGAAAATTGAGGGTATAAACTGGGGGCATATCTATCGGGGTGTTTTACCTTTCCTTATTTTGCAATTGATTGGACTGATAATTTTTACATCGTTTCCCGATCTTGTTCTTTTTGTGCCGATGGTTTTATACGGGTAAGAAGAAATTCTAATATCTAGATGCATGAGGCGAAAGATAGCCGGCGTTAGGTTATCTTTCGCCTTCGCTTTAAATACTTCTAGGCATTAAAAGAAATTGACGTATTTTTCTTTGGTCTTGCTGGACATTTCTCCTTCTTAGCTTAGGACAGAACGACTCCTTAAGAGCGTTATCTAATATTACTAATCGTCTGACTATAAATCAAATTCTACGCTCTAGCGTAGAGGGTTATTCACTTGACTTTTTTCCATGCCCAATTTAAGTTTTATTCACCTGAAACAAGCCGCAGAGGTTAATGCTAATTTATTAAAATGAATAAAAGTAAACGTATTGTTATTACCGGTTTGGGAACATTAAATGCTATCGCCAATAATATTCCGGAATTTGTGCAGGCATTACAGGAAGGTTTTTGCGGCATTAAGGCAATAGACCTCTTTGATACAGCGGGATTCCGCAGCAAAAATGGTGGCCAGATCAAGAATTTTACCGCCCGCGATTATATACCCCGGGATTTTTCGATCAAAAGAATGTCGCGAGCGGATATGCTTTCTTTTGCCGTCACTCTCGAAGCCTTGCGCGATGCCGGCCTTTATCCTCTGCCGGACCTAATAAAAGAAAAAATGGGAGTGGCCATCGGCGGCGGTTCCGGCGGACTTTGGGAAGCGGAAAACTTTTATGGTGAACTGTTGAAAAAAGGGATTCGCAGAGCACGGTTTTCTAAGCTTTCGAGTGTTTATTGTGCTTCTTCTGCCGACCGCATTGCTTCCACTTTAGGTCTGATGGGGCCCAAAACAACGTTTATGACGGCATGTTCTGCGGGGGCTACAGCGATAGGCTATGCGCGGGACCTGATCGTTAACGATCATGCTTCCATCATGCTTGCCGGTGGAGTAGAACCTATGTGCCGGATCACTTACGCGGCTTTTAATGCCCTGAAATCTGTTGATCCGGACGTCTGTCGGCCTTTTGATAAAGGCCGCAACGGTCTTTCCTTAGGCGAGGCAGCGGCCATAATGGTTTTAGAGCCGCTGGATTCTGCTTTGAATAGAGGAGCAAAAATTTATGGGGAAATCTTAGGCTACGGTGTTACCTGTGATTCTTTTCACATGACTGCTCCTGATGAGCAGGCCTCTGGCGCCGTTCGTTCCATGCGCGCTGCGCTAAAAGATAGCGGTCTTTCCATCGGTAATATTGATTACATCAATGCGCACGGCACGGCCACGGCGGTTAACGATGTTATGGAGACAAAAGCAATTAAAGAAGTGTTTGGCAAACGCGCTTATTCAATCCCGGTAAGCTCAACTAAATCCATGCACGCACATACTCTCGGGGCTGCGGGCGCTTTGGAAGGAATAGTTTGCATGCTTTCCTTGCAAAACGGTTTCATCCCTCCGACAATAAATTACCGCGATGAAGATCCCTTATGTAATTTAGACTATGTAACCGACGGCGTAAGATATACCCCTTTGCGCACAGCTCTTTCCAATTCATTTGCTTTCGGAGGAAATAATACCACCATTATTTTTGGCAAATATTCTGAAGGGGATGTCGGCAATGGATAAAAATCGCCGGACGCATAAAGTGACAAAGGTTGTCGTTACAGGCGTGGGTATGGTAACCCCTTTGGGTATTGGCAAAGAAGAATTCGGCAGAAGGCTCTTTGCCGGCGAATGCGCTATCGATAAAATAAAATCGTTTGATACGAGTTCCTTCAAGTCGCATTTGGGAGCGGAAGTAACCGCTTTCGTACCGCGTGATTTTATCTCCGTAAAAAACCTGCGGCGGATGGATAGAACATCTTCAATGTCAACTGCTGCTGCGCGCCTGGCTTTGGATGACGCGGGAATTCATATTACTGAAGGAAACCGTGACCGCATCGGCATTATTTTGGGCACTTCTTTCGGCGCAACCGATATAACCGTCCAGTTTGCGGAAACACTGCTCGCTCACGGGCCGGCTTTTGTCAATCCGATCTTGGTGCCGAACACGGTTATGAACGCTCCGGCAGGGCATGCTTCCATTGAGCTGGGATTTCGCGGTGTCAACACGACAGTAACGCATTTTGCCGTTTCCGCCGAGACCGCTCTGGCATACGCCGTAGAAGAAATCCGGCGCGGCACTGCCGATTTTGTGCTGACCGGCGGAGTCGACATACTATCAAAATTTTATTATGAAGCATTGACAAGATTCTGCAGTCTCTCTCCCTTGGATGGAGGTAAAGAAGCGTGCCGGCCATTTGATGAAGCCCGTAACGGAATTGTAGTCGGAGAAGGATGCGGTATAGTTTGTTTGGAAAGTTGGGATTCGGCCCTTAGAAGAGGCCGTCAACCTTACTGTGAGATAAAAGGGTTCGGATTGGGGTCGTCACCTACCAGTCCTACCGCCTGGCCGGATAATCCGGCAGGCATAAAACATACAATCGGCCGGGCGCTGCAAAATGCTGAAGTTAGAGCACCTGATATTCAGGCTATTTACGCGGCCGCAAATGGCGGCAAAGTACTGGATGCCGTTGAGGCTGAAGTTTACGCTGAAGTTTTTTCGGGTTTGGAGAAACAACCGTCGATTACTTCCCTCAAAGGCGCGATGGGAGAAAGTTTTTCCAGTGGGGGAATACGGGCGTGCGCCTTGGCTTTATCCATGGGGAAAAATATTATACCTCCGACTGCCGGGCTTATAAAGCCTATCGCACCACTTGGGTTTGTTACGGGTGATAAAAGAGAAATGAGAATAAATAATGCAATACTTGCCGGTATTTCTTTCGGCGGGACTTATGTATATTTAGTTTTTGCCAATTGCGATAAATAGGGGAAAAGAAATTTGAACATCGGAGAATGGATAAGTAAAAGAGCAATAATTCAACCGGATAAGCCATTTTTGACTGAAAAAAATAAAATCTACAGTAATCGGCAATTTAACGAAAGGGTGAATAAAACAGCGCACGCGTTGGGTCATTTAGGAATAACAAAAGGAGAACGTGTGGCCATATTGATGTCCAACTGCAGTGAATTTCTCGAAATATTTTTTGCGTGCGCCAAAACGGGTGCGATTATGGTTCCTTTAAATTTCCGGTTAGCGGTGCCGGAACTTATATACATTCTTAATGATTCGGGACCTTCCGCCTTAATTTATTCTTCTGAATTTGCCTCCAAGGTTCAGGAAATTGAGGCCGCTGATCTTTCACTTCAGCAGTACATGTGCCTCGGAGGAGAAGCAGTTAAAAACGATTCCGCATTTTTAGAGTACGTAGATTCTTTTCCGGAGTCGGAACCATTAACAGAGGTAAGCGTCGATTTGAACGATCCCCTTTTTATCATGTATACTTCCGGCACAACTGGCGATCCGAAAGGTGCGGTATTAACCCATAAAAATATCCTATTTGGCGCAATTCATTCTCTTTTGGGCTATGGAGTTAACCGGTATTATAAATCACTGGTTGTCGCACCGCTTTTTCACATTGGAGCCTTAGCCGCTTCGGTGACTCCTATTGTTTACGCCGGGGGCAGTATCATGATTAGCAGTTTTTACAGCGCCGCGGAAGTTCTCAATATTATATGTAAGGAAAAAATAAATTACATGTTTGCCGTACCGGTTATGTTTCAAATGATGACAGAAGCGAAAGAATGGAAGGCTGCCGATCTTGGGCATGTTCATTTTTTTATTTCCGGCGGTGCTCCTATTCCTCTACCGATAATAAAGAAATATCAGGAAGAAAAGAACGTTGGTTTCGTTCAGGGATACGCACTCACAGAAACAGGCCGGCTCACTTCACTTGATCTCGAAGATTCCATCAACAAAGCTGGTTCTGTCGGCAAAGAAGTATTTCATGTGAATTTGCGCATTGTTGACGAAAAAGGAAATAATCTGCGGCCAAAAGAAGCCGGAGAAATTATTGTACAGGGGCCGAACGTTTTTGCGGGTTACTGGCGTAAAGACACTGCAATTGCATCGGCTATGAAAGATGGTTGGTTTCATACAGGGGACATGGGGCGGCGCGATGAAGACGGGTTCATTTATATTGTCGGCCGAAAGGTGGAAATGATTATATCTTCCGGTGAAAATATCTATCCGGCGGAAGTAGAAAGAGCTCTGCAGACATTCCCGCAGATCAAGGAAGCGGCCGTGGTGGGAATGCCCGACCACAAAAGAGGCGAAGTAGTCGGTGCTTTTGTCATCTTTCAGAAAAATCTCCAAATTACGGAGAAGGATATTTTAACCGCGCTACAAGGGAAAATCGCGCATTATAAGATTCCTCAAAGGATATTTTTTGTTGATGACTTTCCCCGCAATCAAGCAGGGAAAGTTTTAAAAAGGATTTTAAAAAAACAGCTTGAAGATAATTAAGCGGAAGCGTATCGTGCGAAGCTCTGATGGGAAGAAAAGGCAAGTCGGATGAAGGACAAAAATGGATTCGCTTTATTGTGAGAACAATATTGCAATAGATTAATTGAAAAAGAGGAAGCATGAAATTTAAGTTGATTTATCCCAAGTGGGAAAAGTTAGAAAAGCAAACGCGTTTTACATTGCCGCCGCATGGGCCGGTTGTTTTTGCCGCTACATTGCCTGATTACGTAGATGTGGAATTTATCGATGAAAACGTGCAGCCGATTGATTTTGAACAGGAGGTGGATTTTGTTGGAATTTCGGTAATGCTTACCGCTCAAATAAAACGTGGTTGGGAAATCGCTGATGTCTACCGGAAAAAAGGAATTAAAGTAATGTTCGGAGGCATCGCTACGATGTTGCACGCGGAAGAGACGCAAGGACATGCTGATGCCGTTTTTTTAGGTGAAGCAGAGGGTCGTATGGAAAAGGTGCTGGAAGATTTTAAAAACGGTAAGTTGCAGAAGGTTTATAACTACATGCAGAATTTTCCGGCTATTGAAACCGTGGGAACAGCAAGGCGCAGTATATTAAAAAGAGATTTATATAATTACCGCGGTGTGCAGATGGTAGATCTGGTGCATGCCTCGCGCGGCTGCCGGTTCAATTGTTATCCCTGCTGCGTCAATTTCTTAGGGGGGCGCCAATTTCGCCCCCGCCCTTACGATAAAGTAATCGCCGAGTTGGCCAGTATCGACAATAATAGGCTTTTCATTGTCGATAATTCGCTGGCGCAAAAAAAAGAATGGGAAATCGGGCTTTTTAAAGAAATGATTCCGCTGAAAAAGAAGTGGTGCTGCCATCCGATTGAAAATGACGATAAAGTGCTGGACCTGGCGGCGCAGGCCGGCGCTTGGTTTGTATATCAGGCTATTTTTGATTCGTCCGATTTCATTCGTGACCGCATTAAACGTTATCACGATTACGGCATCGCGGTTGAAGGCAGCGTTTTACTGGGACTTGATTATCACACAGAAGATTATATAAAAAAGTTGGTCGATTTTCTTTTAGAAATTGAGCTGGATATGGCGGAATTTACCGTGCTCACGCCATTTCCGCACACTAGGACGTTCGATGATTTACATAACGCCGAAAGAATATCTTCCTATGATTGGAACGATTACACCTGTGGTAAAGTTGTTTTTCAGCCGAAATTACTGACGCCCGAACAACTACAATCTCTTTATTATTATGCCTGGGATAAATTTTATGAGGAAGAGCCGCAAAATTATAAAATGTTCAAGATGCTGAAAAAAGTTATGGAAAAAGAAAAAGCCGATAATACTTATAAACCGCGCATGCGCGAGTGAATTATGCCCCGGGGCGAAAGGAGATGTTTTGAGAAATGAAAAAAAATGGCTCAAAGGCCGCCGTTGTTATTAACGGCGGCCATGTCAGTATGGATGATATTATCGCCGTTGCGCGAGACGGAGTGTTTGTGGAAATAAGTAAAAACAGCCGTTTTTTGCAACGGATGGAATCGACGCAAAAGATGCTGATGGAAGCGATGCGCAAGGGGATTGCTGTTTATGGTGTTACCACCGGTTACGGCCGTTCTTGCGGCAGGCGTATGTCGCTGAATATTGCCATGAAAAATGGCGTAAATATTTTTCGTTTTCACGGCTGCGGTACTGGCGAGCCTATCGGCATTGAAGAAACACGAACGGCCATGCTCTGCCGCATAATTTGTCTCGCACGAGGTTATTCGGGAGTTTCAGTTGCTCTGCTCAAACAAATGGCCGACTTTTTAAATAAAGGAATAACGCCCGTGGTTCCCTGTGAGGGCTCCGTCGGAGCTTCCGGTGATTTGACTCCGATGTCTTATATCGGCGCCTGTCTGGCCGGCGAGAGAGAAGTATTTTATCGGGACGAAAAAATGTCCGCGGCTAAAGCCATGAAAAAAGTTGGACTAAAGCCTTACAAATATCTGCCCAAAGAGCCTCTTTCGATGGTTAATGGTACAACGACGATGACAGGTATCGCCGCTATAACGATGGAGAGAGCCTGGCGTGTTTTAACATCCGCTCTTTACGCTACCGCTCTTTGCATTCACGCGCTTAAAGGAAATGCTCATCATTACCATCCGGTGCTGTCGGAGGCCAAACCTTTCCCCGGTCAAATTTTTGTTGCCGAAAAGATTTTCCATCTTTTACAGGCTAGAGTTTCAGCGCGTCAACTGGAGGATGACGCACTGGAAGCCCTGCAGGATCCTTATTCGCTGCGTTGTGCTCCGCAGGTGCTGGGAGTTTTGTATGACGCTCTTGACTGGATAAAAAAATGGGTGGAAATTGAAGCCAATAGTTCCAACGATAATCCCATTTTTGATCCGAGAACCGGGCAGGTTCTCATGGGCGGTAATTTTTACGGCGGCCATATCGCTTTTGCCATGGACGGCCTGAAAGCAGCGCTGGCTTCTGTTGCCGATATGTGTGACCGCCAGGTAATGTTGCTGGTCAATCCGAATGTAAACAGAGGATTGCCGGGCGATTTAGTAGGAATAACAGAGAAGGGGAATGGCCTGTTCCATGGTTTTAAGGCTATGTCTATTTCTTCCTCCGCTCTGGCGGCAGAAGCCCTGAAAGAAACCATGCCGGCGGCTTCATTTTCCCGCTCGACCGAATCTCATAATCAAGATAAGGTCAGCATGGGAACTATCGCGGCACGCGACGCTGAAAGAATTTGCACGCTTACGGAACGCGTTGTATCCATTCATCTTCTCGCGGCGGCGCAGGCCTGTTATTTAAGGAAAAATATCAAGGCAAGGCCGCTTTTAGCCAAAGTTGCGCAAAAAATTGGATTAATCAGCGCACCGCTGATCGAAGATAGGCCGCTGGATAAAGACATTGAAAGCGTGTGTACGGCAATCAGGTATTCCGATTTCTTTAGGATTAAATAATGCATAAAGAACAAAAAAGCTTTGAAGTCACAATTCGCGTGCCCTTTTTTGATCTCGATCCCATGCAGATAGTATGGCACGGTAATTATTTGAACTATTTTGAGATCGCGCGAGCGGCTCTTTTCGAACATCTCGGTGTCGATCTTTATTCTTTCTATGATAAGCATAAATTAATTTTTCCCATTATCAAAACTTCAACAAAGCACATTTTTCCTTTGCGCCACCGCGATGAGATCATTTGCAAAGCGACCCTTGTCGATGCCAATATAAAATTGGTTGTCGATTTTGAAATAAGAAGGGTGGCGGATGGCAAAGTTTGTGCTCGCGGGAGAACAGAACAGGTCACAGTGCAAACGCCGGAGATGGAAACTTTATTCAGCATACCGGAAGAAATTCGCAGTTCCCTGGGTTTCTAAATGGATAAATTATTGCAGAAATCTTTTGTCGCCGGCGCAGAACGTGTCGCCGCCTGGGCGGATCTACTCGATTCGATCAATGTCTTTCCCGTTGCCGACGGTGACACGGGAAGAAATCTTTCTATCAGTCTTTTTCCTTTGCGCAATATCTATCCCGATGAATCAAAAATAATTCAGCAACTTCTTTTTTCGGCGCGGGGCAATTCCGGAAACATCGCCTCCAGATTTTTTTCAGCGTTTTACGCGGCTGAATCGGTATTCGAACTCGCTGGCTGTGCTGCAGAAGGGCGCTTGCGGGCTTGGACGGCGGTTAGCGATCCCTGCGCGGGCACCATGTTGACATTGTTCGATGCTCTGACTGAAGCTTTGTCTTCCAGTGGAATGATTCTGAATCGAACAACAATTGGGACCATTATCAACCGTTTGGAAAAGGCCGTCCATGAAACCAAAGAAATACTGCCGAAATTAAAAAAAGCCCAAGTCGTTGATGCCGGTGCCTTGGGCATGTATATTTTCTTTGAAGGGTTTTTCTATTCTTTGGCGGGAATGGAGGATAACCAGCGGTCGGTGGTGCAAATATTCAAGGACAGTCTGCGTATTGCAACTTCCTTCCGGGAAGAAGCTGAATCAGGTTACTGCGTTGATTTTGTCCTCGAATCGCCAACCCTTTCCAGAGAGGAGTTGGTGAGAATTACGCAAACACAAGACAATGCGGTGGTAATTCCCGCGGGAGATATCTATAAGATTCACCTCCATACGGAGGACAGGGAAAAGATGAAAGCTCAAATCGGCAAGCTGGGCAGTATGCTGAATTGGGAAGAAGACAATCTGGCTTTGCAAACCAGGGAATTCATGAATGCTCAAACCGTACATACATTTAACATAATGACTGATGCCGCTGGTTCTTTGACGCGTAAGGATGCTAAGAAATATGGTCTTACGCTCTTGAACAGTTATCTTGCAGTCGATGAAAAATGTTTGCCGGAAACATATTTTAATTCCGAAGACGTTTATGCCGCAATGCGGCGGGGAGTAAAAGTATCCACGTCACAGGCATCAGTTTATGAAAGGCATCAGATTTACGAAAGTGTAGTAAACAGGTTTGAAAAAGTTTTATATTTATGTGTCGGATCTGTTTTTACCGGCAATTATAATGTAGTTATGGAATGGAAGAAGAAACATGATCCGCAAAATAGGATGCTCGTCATTGATACGGGCGCCGCTTCGGGAAGATTAGGAATAATTGCGCTGGCGGCCTCTCGTTACTTGAATAAAACAAACGATATGGAAAAAACTTTTACCTTTGCGCAAAAGGCGGTGCGAATTTGCGAGGAATATGTGTTTCTTGATAAATTGCAATACCTGGCCGCAGGCGGCAGGTTATCCAAATCGAGCGCTTTTTTTGGCGATATGCTGCACATGAAGCCCGTTATTTCTCCTCAGCCGGAAGGAGCGAAAAAAATCGGCGTGGTCAGAAATCAGGAAGATCAATTAAAAATGGCTCAAGAGCGTCTTGCCACGTCGTTACGAAATGATTCCGTGGCTTTGATTATGCTAGAATACTCCGATAATTTTAATTGGGTAAATGAAACGGTTAAAAAGATGGTGGAGGAGAGCTATCCTCATGCGGAAATTATTTTACAGCCATTATCGTTAACATCAGGCGCTCATATGGGACCGGGAACGTGGGGCGTGGCTTTCCTGCCGCAGATGGACTAGTAATGAATAAGACAGAAAAAGAAAAACCGAAGCCGGAAATCAATCAAAAGAGAAGGTTTGCTTTTGTCATTCCTGTATACAACCATGCCGGCTCGATAGCGCAAGTCATCCAAGAAGCGCTCAGCTTAAATTTCCCGGTCTTTGTAGTTGATGACGGTTCGACTGATGTGACTCCTGACAGAATTGCCGAGACTAAGGGAGTTCACATTATTTGTCATAAAAAAAATATGGGTAAAGGGGCTGCTCTTATAAGCGGATTTATAGCTGCCTCCGCTATGGCTGATTGGGCAATTACGATTGATGCCGATGGCCAGCATTATCCGGAAGACGCCTTAAAACTCATAGCTGCGATTCCTGAAGGAGTACAGCCGATTGTATTGGGAGTAAGAGATGGCATGGTTGGTGAACACGTTCCCTGGACAAGCCGTTTTGGCCGGAAGTTTTCTAATTTTTGGGTATGGCTTTCCGGCGGGCCATATCTTTCCGATTCCCAGAGTGGTATGCGTATTTATCCTCTACCCCAAGCCCTTTACCTGGGCACAAAGGCGCGGCGTTTCCAATTTGAAGTGGAAATACTGGTTCAGGCCAAAAGAAAAGGTGTGCCGGTGGTTGAAGTCCCGGTGCGTGTAAACTATAATCCTGCCGAAACCAGAATTTCTCATTTTCGTCCTTTTGTTGATTTTTTGCGCAACTCCTCAACTTTTACACGATTGATTTTCTGCCGAATATTTTCGTTACGATAACTGAATCCTGCGACTTGGAATTCCTCGGCTCCAGCCCAGGGGAGGAGAGTGCCGTGACCCGCGGGAGGTCGCGTTGTTTTAGGGAGCCTCCGGCTCCTGCCGGAGGAGGCTCCACTTAATTGCATATTGATTCAAGTCATTTCGATACACTCATATTGATAGCAGTTTTACCTTTTTCCCTTAAGGCTTTTTATCTTGCCACTGCCGGTGAAATATGATTTATAAAATAAATTTCAAATACCGATAAATAAACAGATATATAGGTATTCATGTCCTTACGTAAATACCAAATAAAATGGCCGATTGTGTTTATCGTTGCCCTGATTGTAGCATTACTATTTCTCTGGGAATCCCAGCATTTAAAAATCGAAACGGATATTTTGGAATCAATGCCACACAATGATCCGGTATTGGCCGATGCCCGCCAGATCATCAGACATTTACCCATTCAGGATAAGTTATTTATTGATTTGGGGCAAGAATCTACCGACAGGGATCGTCTGGTTAAAACTGTATCAATCGTGACAGATAAACTCATCAAAAGCGGCCTTTTTACCAAAGTTGGTATAAGCGACGATGCAAAAAACTTTCCCGAGCTTATGGCGCATGTAACGGATAAATTGCCCCTTCTTTTTAACGCGGAACAATTAGAAAAAGAAATAAAACCACTCTTGGAAAGAGCGAAAATTAAAGAGGCTCTCGCCCAAAACCGGAAAAGTTTGGAGCAACTGGAGGGAATCGGCCGCAGTGAAATGATGGCCAAAGATCCAATAGGATTTTCCGGTATAATCCTGCGACAGTTATCTGCTTTGCTTCCTTCCCATAAGGCTCAATTTTATCAGGGTCAACTGATTTCCGAAGATGGTAAGCATGCGCTCATTATAGCTAAGATTGCCGGATCAGGGACGGATACATCGATCTCCGCTAAGATTGATAAGCTAATGAAAGATATCGAGCAAGATTTGAAAGCCCATCAAGCTTTGGCCAAAGATAAATATATGCTGACTCCGGTCGGGGCATATCGCGCAGCTCTGGATAACGAACAAACCGCCAAGCATGATACGCGAATTGCTATTATCTTAACTACCCTGGGCATAGCCTTGTTACTGCTTTTTGCTTTTCCCCGTCCGCTCATTGGTCTTCTGGCGTTGTTGCCTTCAGTTGTGGGATCAATCACTGCCTTGTTCGTATGTTCTTTTTTCTTTAAATCCATGTCGATGCTGGCTGTCGGCTTTGGTGGGGCGATAATGGGTTTTACGGTTG
>JBEKMF010000079.1:0-11067 GCA_050008655.1 Smithellaceae bacterium | reverse complement strand
CGGATGTGCTACCAGATAGTCGTCAAAAGAAATGACGTCGCGCAATTCTTCTTCCGCCGGTGAAGGAAACCCGGCACAGACCTCTCCGGCCAGAGGCAAGCCCAGTGATAAACGCGCCGGTGATAAAAAGCCTTTGGCATCTTTTTGCAAAAGCCCGGAAGCCAGCATTTTTTTTACCCAGAAGTGGACGACACTTTTGGAATGCACGCCAATTATTTCAGCCGCTTCCGAGTATGTCGGCATACGCCGGTTGGCGCGGAAAAAGGCGGAAAATTTTTTTTCCACATCCGGTAAAGTTCGCTTGACTTTCATGGAAGGTATGATATAGAACGATTGTTCTATTGTCAAGGTTTTTTAACGGCAAAAAAAATAAAATAAGTTTCGCGGGGAGAATTTTAGCAAAGGGCAATGTAAAAAGGGATTTGGGACAAAAGACCGAAAAACAATTGACACAATTTTGAAAAGAAGATAGCCTGCGCGAACTTAACTGATTGAAACTAGACGAGATTTTATTTATTAAAACCGGTGGAGAGGCAAATGAACGAAAAGTTGATAAAGTTATTGGCAACCGGTTTGGGTGCCGGATTAGCTCCTGTTGCTCCCGGGACTGCCGGCACATTAGTCGGCGTATTGATTTGCCTTATTTTTTCCCCGCTGCACTGGTTGTTGCGTCTTTTAATTGTAATTGTCCTATTGAGCTTCTCCATTTATATCGCCGGGCTGGCAGAAAAAATTTATCGGGTAAAAGATGACCAGCGCATTGTTATCGATGAAATTGTCGGTTTTCAAGTGACTATGTTACCGGTGGCGATAACCGGATTACACCTATTAGTCGGCTTTGCTCTGTTTCGGATTTTTGATATTTTAAAACCCTTTCCCCTCCGTGATCTGCAGAGAATGTCCGGTGGTTTGGGCATTGTGCTGGATGATGTTGCCGCCGGAATTTATGCGAGTGTATCGATATTGTTGCTGGTATTTTTTGAGGTGATATGAAAATAGGTATCTTAACTATAGGCAATGAATTGATGAACGGCCGCACAGCCGATACCAATTCTTCGTTTATCGCACGGGAAGTAAATCAGCAGGGCTGGCAAGTAGAGGCTATGATGTCGGTCGGGGATCAATTTGATACCATAAAAAGTCGCTTGAATTATCTCTTGACTTTGACTGATGTCGTCATTTGCACAGGCGGGCTTGGTCCTACCACTGATGATATAACAACCGCCGCTATCGCGCAGGCTTTTGACCTGCCGCTATACACGGATGAAAATATTTTACAGGGCATTAAAGACAGATTTGCCAAGTTCAATTTGAAATGGGTGGGAAGTAACGCCAAACAGGCTATGTTCCCGCAAGGCGCGGAAGTCATCGCCAATCCAATAGGCACAGCCGCCGGTTTTGCTCTGCGGCGGGAAGAAAAATTAATTTTTGTTATTCCCGGAGTCCCCGCCGAAACGAAAAGAATGTTGCCGGAGGGAGTTATTCCCGTTTTGCGCAGATATTTCCCGCAAAATGAACAATATTCCGCCAAACAAACCATCAAAACTTTCGGACTTTCCGAAGCGGCTGTTGATGACGCTCTAAAGGGCATTGATTTTAATTCTATGGGTTTGAGTATTGGTTTTTACCCTGTTTTTCCGGAAAATCATCTTGTTTTGATATCGCGCCGGAAAACTTTAAAAGAAGCCCAGGATAAAATAAAGACGGCGCGAGATAAAATAACAACCCGTCTTAAAAAATACATATTTCATTACGGCGAGGAAACTCTCGAAGAGGTTGTTGCCGCTCTGCTGATACAGAAAAAAATGACCATATCCGTGGCGGAATCGTGCACCGGCGGATTAATCACCAATCGCCTGACCGATGTGCCGGGCAGTTCGGATTATCTGGAGCGTGGTCTTATAACTTACAGTAATAAAGCAAAAATAGAAATGCTCGGAGTACCTGCGGAAATTATTGCAAAGCACGGCGCAGTAAGCGAAGAAACGGCGCGTTTGATGGCGGAAGGAGTCCGCAAAATTGCCGGTACTGATTTAGGTCTCTCCTCCACCGGCATCGCCGGTCCAACCGGCGGCAATAAGGATAAGCCAGTGGGCACTGTTTATCTGGCGTTGGCCGATTCCAAACAGACAATTTGCCGCCATTATGCCTTTCGGTGGGATCGCCGCAGGAACAAACATGTTTTTTCCGAAGTAGCCTTGATTATGATCAAAGATTATTTGCAGGGAAAAGGTCAATAGCAAGTGGACGGACAAAAGAACATACGGGCGTTTTTAGCGATTGAGCCGACAGAAGATGTTTTGCAGGCAGTCTCCCGCCTGCAGGAAAATTTGAAAAAAGAGATAAAAGGGAAAATAAGTTGGACGAGACCGGAAGGCAATCACATTACATTAAAATTTTTCGGCAACATTGATCAAGACGATGTAAAAAATATTTGCGCTATAATGAAAAAACAAGTAGCTTCGATGCCGACTCTGTCTTTAAATGTAGAAAAGATAGGAGTTTTCCCCGATGCCCGAAAGCCGCGCGTTCTCTGGCTGGGAGCGACAGGTGATATAGAAAAATTGGTCGCGTTGCAAACACAGGTAGAAAAAGATTTTGAGGGAATTGGTTTCCCGAGTGAAAACCGGCCATTTCACGCGCATTTGACCTTAGGCCGGATTAAAATCCCGCAGGAGATAATGGGAATCAGCGAGGCTCTGCAAAAGTATAACGATTTTGTCGGCGGTAAATTTAACTGCTCGGAAATAATTTTATTTCAAAGTAAACTGTCAAGGCGGGGAGCCGTTTATACAAAGCTGGAAAAGTTTTCTTTTTCCGGTTAGAAACTAAGGATAGCAATGAAAAGTAAAAAACCTACAAACGATAAAATTAATGGAGGTCATGATACTATGTGTGCAGATTTAGACAGATCAAAAGCTGTTGATTTGGCGATCACTCAGATAGAAAGACAGTTTGGCAAGGGATCGATTATGAAACTGGGCGGCTCGGAGCGGGTTGCAGATGTTCCGGCAATATCGACAGGTTCGCTTAGTTTGGATATTGCCTTGGGAACCTTCGGCGTTCCGCGCGGAAGAGTTATCGAAATCTACGGGCCGGAATCCGGTGGTAAAACAACTCTAGCCTTGCATATTGTAGCGGAAGCGCAAAAGAAAAATGGGCTTGCCGCTTTCATCGATGCCGAGCACGCTTTGGATGTTACTTATGCCAAAAAAATCGGCGTCAATACGGATGATCTGCTTATATCGCAACCGGACACGGGTGAGCAGGCATTGGAAATAGCGGAGACTCTTGTGCGCAGCGGCGCTCTTGATGTATTGGTTATTGATTCCGTGGCCGCTCTTGTTCCCAAAGCCGAACTGGAAGGTGAAATGGGCGATGCCCAAATGGGTTTGCAGGCGAGGCTTATGTCGCAGGCACTGCGCAAGCTTACCGGCAGTATCAGCAAATCAAAAACGACGGTTATATTTATTAATCAATTGCGCATGAAAATTGGCGTTTTCTTCGGCAACCCGGAAACGACGACTGGCGGCAATGCTCTTAAATTTTATTCTTCGCAGCGGCTCGATATTAGAAAAATGACTTCTATAAAGAACGGTCAGGACGTTATCGGCTTTAGAACAAAAGTTAAAGTCGTAAAAAACAAGCTGGCCCCACCTTTCCGAGAAGCTGAATTTGATATTATCTTTGGCGAAGGAATTTCCCGCGAAGGTGATGTTTTGGATTTGGCGGCGGACAATGGTATCATTGAAAAAAGCGGTGCCTGGTATTCTTACAAGGGGGACAGAATAGGACAGGGCAGGGATAATTCCCGCATCTTTTTAAAAGATAATCCTGATATTATGACGGCTGTGGAAAATGATGTGCGTGCCAAGCTGGGTATTGTGGCAAAAGAGCAGGAAGATGATAAGTGAAGGTTTTAGATGTGGCGACAGCCAAACAAAAAGCTTATCGCCTTTTATCACTGCGTCCGCACAGTGAAAAAGAGCTGGAAAAAAAGCTGCGGGAGAAAGGCTTTTCCGCAGCCGTGGTCAAAGAAGCTCTGGAAAAACTTCGCGAATTGAATTATCTAAATGACGCGTCTTTTGCCGGTCAATGGGCGCGTAATCTTGCTGTTAATAAACTTTGGGGTAATAAAAAAATTGTTTTGAATCTGCGGGAAAAAGGCATTGCGGCGGAATTAATCAATGGGGCAATAGATGAAGTGCGCCGGGAAATTTCGGAAGAAGATGCCGTTGTATTTTTAATTAAGAAAAAAGCGTCAAGAAAAAAATTAGATATTTTAGATTTGAAGGAAAAGAAAAGAATATTTCAAAGCTTGATGGGACGTGGTTTTCCGCCGGGCTTGATTTTAAATAAACTGGGAAAGGCAGTGGAGGAGAAGATTAATGCCGAAAACGGGAAGTGAAATCAGGGAAAGTTTTTTAAAGTATTTTGAGGCTAAGGGACATACGCGGGTAGCTAGCTCCGCCCTAATTCCCAAAGATGATCCGACCCTGCTTTTCACCAATGCGGGCATGGTGCAATTCAAAAATGCGTTTCTAGGTCTGGAAAAAAAAGGCTATACGAGGGCGGCATCCTGCCAGAAATGCGCGCGCGCCGGCGGCAAGCACAACGACCTGGAAAATGTCGGCATCACCTCGCGGCATCATACTTTTTTCGAAATGCTCGGAAATTTTTCGTTCGGTGACTATTTCAAGGAAGAAGCCCTTGCTTGGGCGTGGGAATATCTTGTTAATGTAATGAAACTACCCAAGGAGAAGCTCTGGGTGACGATTTATAAAGATGACGATGATGCCTTCGCTATCTGGAATAAAAAGATGAAGGTGCCGAAAGATCGAATCGTTCGCATGGATGAAAAAAGTAATTTCTGGATGATGGGGGAGACCGGCCCTTGCGGCCCTTGCTCTGAAATCGTTTATGATCAAGGCAAAGACACCGGCTGCGGCCGTCCCGAATGTAATATCGAATGTGACTGTGATAGACATCTGGAAATATGGAATCTTGTCTTTACCCAGTTTGACCGTGATGAAAACGGAAAATTAAATCCGTTGGCCAAACCCAGCATCGATACGGGAATGGGTTTGGAGCGTCTCACCGCTGTTATTCAGGGTGTAAAAAGCAATTACGATACTGATTTATTTGCTCCGATAATCCGTTTTGTAGAAAAAACATCCGGCAAGACTTATGGCAAAAATGCCGAGAACGATATTTCCATCCGGGTCATTGCCGATCACAGCCGCGCTCTCACTTTTTTAATTGGCGACGGTATTTTACCTTCCAATGAAGGACGGGGTTATGTGCTAAGAAGAATTCTGCGCCGGGCGGCGCGCCACGGAAAGTTGCTCGGCATCAGCAAACCGTTTTTACACGAATGCGCGCGAGTCGTCATTGATATGATGAAATATGTCTATCCCGATCTGGCCGATAAGGCCTCTTACATTACCAAAGTCATTCTCAACGAAGAACAGCGTTTTATGGAAACGCTCGACGCCGGTCTGCGCATTTTGCAGGAAGAAACGGCTGCCCTGAAGAAAGCGGGCCAGTCGATTCTGCCCGGCGTTCTGGTTTTTAAACTCTATGATACGTTTGGTTTTCCCACCGACTTAACTGCGGACATTGTTAAAAAAGATAATTTTACACTCGATACTGTCGGCTTTGAAGCCGAGATGGAGAAGCAAAAAGAAAGAGCGCGCGGTGCCTGGAAGGGGAGCGGTGAAGAAGCAATAGCCGAATGCTACCTGAAAGCATCCAGCTCCGGAATATTAAGCGAGTTTTGCGGTTATGAGGGCGTCATCACGGCGGAATCAAAGGTTGCTGCTATTTTCATCGATGGGAAACCAGTGGAACGCGCAGCCCAAGGACAGAAGGCGGATATCGTTCTTACGGAAACACCTTTCTATGGCGAATCCGGTGGACAAATCGGTGACACGGGCTATCTGGAAGGCGCCGGTTTTAAATTTGCCGTTTTAGATACTAAAAAGCCCGTGGAAAATTTTATCGTGCATAAAGGAATTGTTCAAGAAGGTGAAATAAAAGTCGGCGATGAAGCGAGGCTGATTGTTGACAAAGAAAGACGAAAAGCCATCGCTGCTAATCACTCCGGCACACATATTTTACAGGCGGCGCTCAAAGCCGTGCTGGGCGATCATATCAAACAATCCGGCTCGCAAGTGACAGCCGAGCGTTTGCGTTTCGACTTTACCCATTTTTCTAAAATCAGTGATGAAGAACTCCAGCGGGTGGAAGATATCGCCAATGACATGATTCGCAAAAATCTGCCCGTAGAGACGGATGCTTGCGCGCTGGAAGACGCGCTCAAAAGCGGTGCCATAGCCGTGTTTGATGAAAAATACGGCTCGATCGTGCGCATTGTTAAAATGGGCGAGATGAGCAGGGAGCTTTGCGGCGGTATTCACGTCCAGCGTACCGGAGATATAGGCTTATTAAAGATTGTTCATGAATCGGCTATTGCCGCGGGCGTGCGCAGAATCGAAGCGGTTACAGGAAAAGAAGCGCTAGCGCAAGTTCAGAAGGTGGAAATTGAAATAAAAACTACAGCTGGCTTGTTCA
Source organism: Smithellaceae bacterium (assembly GCA_050008655.1). Lineage (GTDB taxonomy): Bacteria > Desulfobacterota > Syntrophia > Syntrophales > Smithellaceae > UBA4810. Next base: position 4,494 of record JBEKMF010000079.1, on the reverse strand, counting down.
AGGCCGGTGCGTTTGAAGTTTATGACCGGACCGAAAAATTACTCAAACACACAAAGGAACTGGAAAAAGAAATTGAAACCCTCAAAGGAAAACTCGCCGCCAAGGACTCCGGTGATTTGATAAGCCAGGTACGGGAAATTGGCGGAGTCAAAGTGCTGGCAGTAGAAGTGAGCATCGCTGATACTAAGAGCCTGCGCGACTTCGGTGATAAACTGCGCGATAAGATGGAATCCGGCATTATCCTTCTGGGCAGTAAGACCGGAGAAAAAGCGCTGTTGTTGTGCATGGTGTCAAAAGATTTGGTTGGGAAATATTCCGCCGGTAATATCATCAAGGAACTCGCACCGCTGGTCGGCGGCAGCGGCGGCGGCCGTCCCGACATGGCCCAGGCCGGCGGTACCCAGCCGGAGAATTTGGGAAAAGCAATTGCGGCAATTGAAAAATTACTGGCAAAATAGCACAAATGCGGATTATTTTTGTCATTTCCGATATGATCGGGAATCCAGTGTTTTAGTGATGTCTTATTTTACCCATCTGAGCTATTTTCTAACGAGATTCATATTTACCGTAAAACAAAATGATCATCAGTTGTAGTCGCCGGACAGATATTCCCGCTTTTTACAGTGACTGGTTTTTCAACCGGATACATGAAGGATACGTTCTTGTGTGCAATCCGATGAATTCCAAGCAAGTTAGGAATATATCGCTTGCCCCGTCGGATGTTGACTGCATTGTTTTCTGGACGAAAGACCCGGCGCCGATGCTGGACAAACTCCAACTTCTCCAAGACTATAACTTTTACTTTCAATTTACTCTGGCACCTTATGGCAAAGATATCGAACTGAATCTGCCGCCCAAAACTGAAATCATTGATACATTCCTGAAGCTTTCCGATAAAATCGGGAAAAAACGAATCATCTGGCGCTATGATCCGATACTCTTATCTAAGAGTGTGGGAATCGAATATCATGTCAATAATTTTGCCAGTCTGGCAAAACTCTTGTCTGGTCACACAGAAAAATGCATTGTCAGCTTCGTTGATATGTATCGCCACCTACAGAATAAAATGACTCATCTTTCCGTGAGGCCGCCTGATGAATCAGAGATGCGAGTGCTTGCAGAAAAGATTACTCAGATTGCCAACGACAATAATATTAAAGTAGAGACATGTGCCGAAAAAATAGACCTTGCCGATCTGGAGATTGGGCATGGCAGATGCATTGATGATCGTCTGATTGCGGAATTAACCGGAGTAGATCTAAAAATCGGAAAGGATAAAAATCAAAGAGAGCTCTGCGGATGTGTGGCGAGTGTGGATATTGGCGAATACAATACATGCAAACATCTGTGTAGTTATTGCTATGCCAATGTGAATCAAAAGAAGGTTGAAAAAAATAACGCTCTGCATCATAGTACATCACCGTATTTTCTTTCCCAAAGTTAAATAGTATGAAGGCAAAAGAAATCAGCAAACGCTTGCATAAAATGGGAGATAAAGAAGACGCCCGGTTTCTGCAGAGGTTTTTCAAAACCGGTGTCGGTCAATATGGCGAGGGAGATATTTTTCTGGGTATCCGCGTTCCGGCGCTGCGGAAGCTGGCCAAGGAATATAAGGCTCTACCGCCTGATGAAGTATTGCCATTGCTGCGATCTCCTTATCATGAAGAAAGGTTATTTGCGCTCATCTTATTTGTTAACGCTTTTACCCAGGGTGATGAAACTATACAAGAGAAAATCTATGACCTGTATATGGCGAACACCAGACGCATCAATAACTGGGATTTAGTGGATATTTCCGCACCCAATATTGCGGGAGCGTTTTTGCTGGTGAGAAGCAAAAAGCCCCTCTATCAATTAGCTAAATCAAAGAGCCTTTGGAAGCGACGCATTGCAGTACTCGCCACTTTTTATTTTATCAAAAGCAATAAATTTACAGATTCACTAAAGATCGCTGGAATTTTACTGCGGGATAAAGAAGATTTAATTCACAAGGCTGTCGGCTGGATGCTGCGCGAAGTTGGCAAACGTGATATTGAGTGTGCGGAAGCGTTTTTACAAAAGCATTGCCGAGTGATGCCCAGAACCATGTTGCGTTACGCAATAGAAAGATTTTCTCCGGAAAAAAGGCGCATATATATGGACGGCTGATGACACCTATATATAATAGACCACTGTTTTAATGAGGGTAGAAAATATGGAAATGAAATATGACATTACGTTTACTGGAAATAAAAAGGTTGATGCACATTTTCGGGGCTTTACTCTAAGGTCAGATCAGCCGGTAGCCGACGGCGGCGACAATACAGCCCTATCGCCGTTGGAAATATTTTTAGCTTCCATTGGTATGTGTGCCGGGTTTTATATTGTCGCATTTTGCGAATCACGTTCTATCCCGACGGATAATATCACCATGACACAAACCATTATGCGTAACGACACGACTCACAGGGTCGAAAAAATGAATATCGATATAGTTCTGCCGCCGAATTTTCCGGAGAGGTATAAATCGGCGATTGTTAAAACCGCTCAATCCTGTTCGGTCAAAAAGTTTTTGGATGCGCCGCCGGAAATTCAAATAGCAATCAAAGTACAATGATTGATTTAGGGAATATTGCTGAAACCTGGATTATTGTATAGACAAACAAACCATTGACCATAATTGTCCTTTGATATAAATCTATTTAAAAGGAATTAGCAGTCGATTTTACTGTTTTACGAAGGTTGTTTAATCAAGATAACACATGCAGAGAGTATTTCGTCAGGAGATAACATGGATATTTTGACAAGCAAGGCAAACGGCATTCTTACTATCACATTCAATCGACCAAATAAGAAGAATGCGATCACAACGGCAATGTACCAGACCATGGCCAACGCGCTGAAAGAAACGGAAAGCGATGTAGATGCGCGCGTGATTCTATTCAGAGGTTCACCGGAAATATTCACAGCCGGCAATGACCTGGAGGATTTTATGAAAAATCCTCCGCAGAAAAGAAATAGTCCGGTGTACCAATTTATGCGGAATCTTAGCAGGGCGACCAAACCGGTAGTCGCGGCGGTGTCCGGACCCGCAGTCGGTATCGGCACGACGATGTTGATGCACTGTGATTTCGTCTATGCGGCGGACAATGCCCAGTTTTCGATGCCGTTCGCCAAACTCGGCTTGTGCCCGGAATTTTCTTCCAGTATGCTGCTTCCCCAAATCGCCGGTTACCAGCGGGCGGCGGAAAAGCTGATGTTGGGCGAGGCATTTTCGGCGCAAGAAGCGTGTGCGATGGGATTGGTAAATAAGGTATTGCCGACAGCCGAGATCTTCGCGTTTGCACAGGTCCAGACTGCCAAGTTGGCTGCATTGCCGACATCGTCGCTGAGGGCAACCAAACGTTTGATGAAGGGCAAAGAGCTCGCGGCGATCAAGTCCAAAATGGAGGAAGAGGGTAAGCTTTTCGGCAAAATGTTGTTATCCAAGGAAGCGAAAGAGGCATTCACTGCATTCTTTGAGAAACGTAAACCGGATTTCTCCAAGTTCAAGTGAAACTGTTATTGTAGCCTCTTTTTTCTAATTATCTAAGATTGTAATATTAAATTATCTTGACATACGAGAAAGTTTTTTCCTATACTCCTCACACTCAGAAGAAAACTATTACCAATAATTTATCAATAATTTTCACATTCTTTAAACTTTGGAAGTCGAAAGGAGAAAATAATGATTATTACATTGTCCAATGGTCGGCAAGTACCCATGGAGATGCACAAGATCAAGATCGTGCAGAGAATGCAACTTCTCCCCGCTGCGGAGCGGCTGGAGTGCCTGCGGGCTGTTGGTTATAACACATTCCTCCTCCCAGCGCGGGAAGTATTTCTCGACATGCTGACAGATAGTGGTACAAACGCAATGAGTGACAATCAATTGGCCGCCATGATGGTTGCGGATGATGCCTATGCCGGCTCCGAGAGTTTCTATAAACTGGCGCGCGTCGTAAAGAAAGTTTTCGGATTTGAACACACGTTACCCGTCCATCAGGGGCGAGCTGCGGAACACCTGCTGGTGAAGGTATTCCTCAAAACACCGCAAGTTGTACTGAATAATTATCACTTTCCCTCGACTAGGGTTCATGTGGAGCTCGTTGGTTCTCAGATCATCGACCTGGTGGCTGACGAAGCCTTGATTCCGGCCGGAAGCGCACCATTCAAGGGAAACATCGATATTACAAAGCTCAAGAAGTCCATTGAGCAGCATGGCCGTGAAAATATCGCCTTTATCCGCATGGAAGCGACAACCAACCTGATCGGTGGCCAGCCGTTCTCGATGCAAAACCTGCGAGATGTCGAGAAAATCGCCAAATCAAACGGCATTCTGATGGTGATGGATGGCAGCCTTATCGGAGAAAACGCTTATTTCATCAAGCAGCGTGAAAAAGGATACGCTGATAAATCGATTCAAGAAATTCTTTTAGAAATGATGAGTCACGTCGATATCCTCTATATGTCGGG
>JBEKMF010000078.1:0-12874 GCA_050008655.1 Smithellaceae bacterium | reverse complement strand
GAAAACCAGAACTGCCACTAGGCCCATGCTCCAAGTTAACTTTTTCATTTTTTCCTCCTTTTTTTTTGGCCGGATTACCGACATCGGCCTGCTGTTTGTATGTTTACCAGATAAAACTTATCTGCTTCTTTCCATAAAAATTTAATAGAACCGGGGCATCCATAATAGCTGCGGGAGATGAGACTTCAGTGTGGCAGTCTGCTTTTTGTAACCGAGTATGAATATGCGCCGAACACTGCGCCAATTAATGTAATAATTGCCGCCCATTCGCCAACACCTATCTGTGCAAAGATTGGCCCCGCACAAGCGCCGGTCATTGCCCAACCAATACCAAACAGTACTCCGCCGATGACGGTTCCTTTGTTCAATGCCTTCGTATCTATTACGATCTCTTTTTTATCAAGTGTCTTCACTTTAAAATACCTGATCAGTAAAACAGAAATGGCCGCAGTAGCAATTGCAGAACCCATGATCAAATACATGTGTGCTTCTTTAAAGAGAAACATATCATGAATTCTAAACCAACTTATCACTTCCGCTTTTGTCAACAAAATACCAAATACGATTCCAAACAAAATATATTTTATGTCTTTCATGGTTCGCCTAATTTAAAAAAGGGAAAAGATAATATGTGTAAATAAGTCCGCCAATAAAAAAAGAAATGGTTGCGATCAATCCCGATAGCTGCAAAGTTGAGATGCCGGAAATTGTATGGCCTGCTGTGCAACCATTTGCGTAACGAGTTCCGAACCCGACAAGAAATCCGCCGGCAAACAGAAGTATCAATCCTTTCAATGAATAATATTGCTGCGGAAGAAAAGAAGTGTCTCCGGCACCCAAAAAAATCTTTGCTGTCAATCCGCCTAATGTAATTCCAATTACAAAGAATAATTTCCATCGGTTCACTGATGAATTGTAACCGGAAGCTGCAAACTTTTTTGTATTAAGAACAATGGAACATATATGCTGAAACGAACTTGAGATTCCCAATAACTTATTACCAACTATTAAGAGGAATGGAACAAAAAGACCCATCAAAGGACCGGCAACGTACCATGGCCAAACATTTAAAATTGATCCCATCTAACCCCCATGCCTGAAAGGGCACAATGAAAGATGAAAATATTGGTGTTTATATAAATCAGTGAGTCAAAATGACCTGCGCCAAATACTTTTACCACATGTTAGATTAGAGTTCAGCCATTTTTATTTATTTCCTCTGAAAATAGAAGTCTAATGTATTGATATTGTTCCATTTACAATAAAGGTGTCGACAAGGATATTTTCATTCTCCTTTGTGACAGAATACTGTCATGTATGTTTCCGATTAAAAGGCTGTGTGAATTAGGAGAATTAGAAAAACAACATTACAGGAAGAAGTCGATTATTTGCTTCACCTACAAGCAACTTTGAAAAGTCTTGACATCGGGAATTACGGATTGAAAAGGACTAATTTAACATAAAGTGGAGACATTATTTTATCGTGCATTTGTCACCTTTCTTAACAGTCCTTCATTCAAATTTAATCTTCATTACATTATCTACTGTAAAGTTGTTTCAACTGGTTCTTCAAGCATCTGTTATAACTTGCAGGTCCCTGTAGGTATTTAGCATTACTACAGACAGATTCTATTGATGCTTTTTTACTGCAGACAGATTCTATTGATGCTTTTTCTTCGTATGTAAGTTGAGAAAGGTCAGGTCTTCTTTCTCCTTGCGCAAGCGTAGCTAACTGATTCTTCAAGCATCTGTTATAGCTTGCAGGACCATCTAGATATTTGGCATTACTACAGACAGATTCTATTGATGCTTTTTCCTCATATGTAAGCCGAGAAAGGTCAGGTATATCTAGGTTCTTAGTTTGAGATTGCGTGCTTAGTCCCTCTTCGATTTTTGATTCTCGCGGAGGCGTACGTCGTTTAAGGTCTAATCTCTTTACCTTGTCATCAGCTATTTGAGTTTGAGGTCTTTTTTTAAATTCTATTTTTGGTTCGTCTAATATTTTTGGAGACGTTACAAAGGGTGCTGGTGAAGGCGATATCCTCTTAGGATGTGGTTGAGTGAACTTGTTCTCAGGCTTATCATTTTGTGCCCATAAAAGAAAAAGGAACCCAACAATAAATATGACAATAATAATTCCTTTGTAACCAGTGTATCCAGGCTGCTTATGTGGTTTGTCAGAAGCATAGGAAGGGGGTGGTTCAGGGGGCGGCTGTCTTGGTGGTTCTTGAGAATAGTAATTCGCACTTTCAGAGGAATTTATGTTTTCATAAAAAGAGACCAAGTTTTCATAGGCAGCATTTATTTCTTTGAGCTTTTCATTTGCTTTTTTCTGTAGACGAGCATTATTCGTAAATCTGTCAGGATGCCATACATTAACCAAATCTTTATAAGCTTGCTTAATCTCTTTAAGTGAAGCATCTTTTGTAAGCCCCAATATTTTTAAAGACTCACTTATTGATAGACCCAACACCTACCTCCATTTCTTTGATAAAGCATTGTTTCTGCGTGATTGAACTATAGGGTGCCTAGTATTGTATGTCAATTAAATATTGATTACAGTTTGAAAGGAAGTAGACAAATGAAAATTGCTCGACACTCGATTACAGGAAGAATGCTGTACTTTCGCTGACAATTACTGTTAGATCAGTTATTGTGATCAAGATGATTAAAGTCTCTCTACTCCTTAGCTCATGTCAATCTGGTCTATTTTACTCCCAATATTTTATGCAATTGAAGACTAATTCGCCATTGCGGATGGGTAAGGACGTAATCCAATGTTTTTTCCATGTTCGCTTCATTATCGGTGCTATCCATTGGCTGTAAAAAAAAGTGCTGAAAATCAAGCTGATCATATTTTCCAGGCTCCGCACCCAACTGCGGGAAGATCAATTTTAACTCCTGCCCTGAGCGTAACAACAATTCAGCACCGGCTTTAGGGCTGACGCAAAGCCAATCTACATCAGACGGCGGCATAATAGTGCCGTTGGTCTCGACGGCAATTTTAAAACCTTCATCATGCAAAGCGGTGATCAACTCAGCGTCCAGTTGCAAAAGCGGCTCGCCGCCAGTGCAGACAACAAAAGGCTTTGCAGCTTTTGCATCATTTTCCGGCCATAATTGCCTGACCTTTTTTGCTAATTTTCCTGCACTCGGAAAATGTCCGCCTTCGGGTCCGTCTATACCGACAAAATCCGTATCGCAAAATTTACACAAGGCATCTTTACGATCTTCTTCTTTTCCTGACCATAAATTGCAACCGGCAAACCGGCAAAAGACCGCCGGACGGCCAGAATGAAAACCTTCCCCTTGGATTGAGTAAAATATTTCTTTGACGAGATACCCCAAAGCGAATCCTTATCTATATTGCTCGCAATGATCTTCGCCACAGCGCCTTCTAACTTGAATGAGCCGTTAACGACATACAGGCCGTTCTGTGAAACTTAATAACAACGTCCGCTATGATGAACCTGCCCCTAACCGATGGCTTTGCCGCCCCGTTCATTGGTGCTGATACGGAGCACTTCATAAAGATCCGTAACGAATATCTTTCCATCACCCACTTCGCCGGTGCGCGCACCCTTCATTATGGCATTTATCGTGGGTTCCACAAAGTCTTCATTAACGGCAATTTCTATTTTTACTTTTTTTAAAAGACTGCCTATTTCTTTGGCTCCACGATAAATTTCTGTAAAGCCCTTCTGGCGTCCCCGGCCCAAAACATTGGAAACGGTCATCAAAGTTACATCCGCATCCTCCAGAGATTTCATTACATCATCCAGTTTATGCGGCTGTATAATCGCAACAATATATTTCATAGCTTATGCCCTCCTTATTCAATAACCGTATAGGCCGTTTCACTCTGTTGAGTCAGGTCAAGGCCAATCACTTCTTGTTTCTCTTCCACTCGCATACCGACGGCTACGTCCACAAATTTATAGAGTACCCAGGTCATCCCTGCCGTGAAAATGGTCGCCACAATCACCATCATTAATTGCACAAGAAATTGGTGAGCACCACCGAAGAAAAGACCGTTGGCACCGGCCGTATTGGCTGATTTTTCCGCGAAAAGACCTATGGCTATTGTTCCCCCCGCACCTCCTATACCGTGAACGCCAAACGCGTCCAAAGCATCGTCATAGCCCAGTTTGATTTTAATGACAGTGACGGCGGTATAGCAAAACATCGAAACAAGTATGCCGATAAAAACGGCATTGATGGAGCTCACATATCCGCAGGCGGGCGTGATAGCGGCCAGTCCCGCGACGGCGCCCGTGCATGTTCCCAGGATAGTTGGCGACCCATGCCGCTTCCATTCAATCAATGCCCAGGTTAATCCCGCTGCCGCTGCGGCGACATGGGTGTTTAAAAAGGCATTGGCCGCGATGCCGTCCGCGGCCAATGCCGAACCGGCGTTAAAGCCAAACCATCCGAACCAAAGCAGAGCGGCGCCCAAAACACAGAAAGGCAGATTATGAGGCCGGAAAGGGGGATGCTGATAGCCAACCCTTTTTCCTAGAAGAAGACATATAACCAAAGCCGCTACACCGGAACTAGTATGGACGACTATGCCGCCCGCAAAATCCAAGCCGCCGAGAGCTTTCATCCAGCCGCCGATGCCCCAGACCCAGTGGGCAAGAGGACAATAAACAAAGGTTGCCCATAACAGAGAGAAGATCAAAAACGCGGAAAATTTCATACGCTCGGCAAAGGCGCCGATAATCAAAGCCGGAGTAATCACGGCAAACATACACTGGAAAAGCATAAAAACGGAATGAGGAATCGTCGCCGAATAATCGGGATTGGGTGCTATCCCAACGCTATTGAGACCAGCCCATTTAAGACTTCCAATAATTCCCCCTCCGGTATCGGGCCCGAAAGAAAGGGAATAACCGAAGAACATCCACTGAAGGCTGATCATACACATGATAATGAAACACTGCATCAAGATGGAGAGAACATTTTTCCTCCTGACCAATCCTCCGTAAAAAAAAGCCAGACCAGGTATCGTCATCGCAAATACCAGTACTGTTGAAACTAAAACCCACGCAGTATCACCGCTATTCATTCGCACAACCTCCTTTTTTAAAAATTCAATATGCTGTTATTTTGCTCAGCTATATAGCAATTTCACTGCTAAACAGCTAATCATTTAATTATATCGCCTAATATGTGAAATTTTTTTACGGCAGTGCTATAAATGAATCCCTCCCAATAAATAAGACAGAAAAATCTATTGATTGATAGGTGATATTCCATCGATTTATGGGAAAGTCATCATTTTTCATGATTTTTTATATTTAATGGAATCACTCACACCAGCATCCTGAAAGCCTTTTAAACGCAGAAGGCAGGAATCGCACTGGCCGCAGGCTTCGCCTGCCGGCGATGGATCATAACAGCTATGTGTCTGGCTATAATCGACACCAAGTTCCAAACCTTTTTGGATAATCTGTGCTTTGGTCATTTCAATTAGCGGCGTATTAATTTTTATTCTCTGCTTACTTTCTACTCCGGCCTTTGTGGCGAGATTGGCCATTTTTTCATATGCTTTAATATATTCGGGACGGCAATCGGGATAACCGCTATAATCCAGAGCATTCACACCGATAAATATGTCAAATGCTTTTATTGTTTCCGCCCAGGCCAGTGCGTGGGAAAGAAAGATGGTATTGCGTGCCGGAACATAAGTTACAGGAATGTTTTTCCCCATTTGTTCAACATTTCTTCTTTTGGGAACGGCAATATCTCCTGTTAAGGCCGAACCGCCGATGCGGCGCAGATCAATATCGACAATCAGATGCTCGACTATGTTAAAATGCCGGGCAATACGCGTGGTAGCTTCTAGCTCTATCTTGTGGCGCTGCCCATACCTGAAGCTCAAAGCGTAAATTGCAAATCCCAGATTTTTAGCGATAGCCAATGTGGTGGTGGAATCGATACCGCCGCTTAATAAAACTACAGCTTTGGGTTTGTTTTTCATTATCCGGACACTTATTAAATTATTGGGAAAATATGCTACTATTTACTGCCGGAAGATTCAATCTGGAAAAGTTTTTTGGCGTTTAGGGTTGTGGCATCGGCCACTTCCTCCAAAGACACGCCTTTGAGCTCCGCTACTTTCTTTGCCGTCTGGATAATAAAGGAAGGTTCGTTTCTTTTACCACGGTGCGGAATAGGAGCAAGATAAGGCGCGTCCGTTTCCAGTAATAGCGAAGAAAGGGGCACAAGTCTGGCAACATCCTGAATAGTCTTGGCCTTATCAAAGGTCACGACACCCGGCACGGAAATATAGAAACCCAAGTCTATGCATTGTCTGGCCATGTTATAATCACCGGAAAAACAGTGAAATACTCCCCGGCGTAAACCGGAGGCCTTAACCATTTTTAACGTTTGTTCATGGGCATCGCGATCATGAATAATCACCGGTAACTGTAATTCCTTAGCCAGCTCCAGCTGACGGCCAAACAAATCTATCTGTTTTTCTTGAGGCGAAATATTGCGAAAAAAATCCAATCCAATTTCGCCATAGGCGACAACTTTTTTCCGGTGGGCAAGTTCGCGGAGAGCATCAAAAGTTTTATTATCAGTGTTGACTACATCATGGGGATGGATACCAATTGTTGCGTAAATATTTTCATGCCTCTCGGCAAGTTCAACCGCTTTACGGCTGAGAGCCAAGTTTGTTCCTACAGTAACAATAAAACCAACGCCCGCCTGCCGGGCCCGCTCGACCACTTTCTCGCGATCATGATCGAACTCTTTCATCTCCAGGTGAGCGTGAGAATCAATCAGCATACGCAGCTATTTTTCGTTTCCATCCGGATTAACTTCTTCAGCATTTTCCGCGACATCGGGGATTTTTTTTAATAAACTCTGCAAATCTTTTTCGGATATTTCACCGGATAATAATCGGCGGGAAAGAATGCGTTTATCGAGTTTAAGTAATTCCGGGTTAACTTTCTTGGCCATGTTAAGCTTTCTCCTTCTATGCTTAATTGAACGAGCGGACTTCTATTACATTTTCTCAAATTTATCAAGTCTCAAGACGTAAACTTCGGAGCATTTATTACGGGAAACACCTTGACACGGGCAAACCTTTTCGTTAAATAGCATAATAAATATAATGTGGTTGAGGCACAATTATGACTAAACTTATCATATTTTTTGCGGTTTCTATAATATTTATCATAATTTCCTGGCCGGCTTTATTCGATACCGGCAGTCGAAAATTTTATCGGTTTTTTGCTTTTGAGTTCCTCCTAATTTTAATTTTAGTCAACACCGATTACTGGTTTCATAGGCCATTTTCCGGTTTTCATATAATTTCCTGGGGATTATTAATAATTTCCCTCCTTTTAGCCCTTCCCGGCTTCTATCTCCTTATTCAAGAGGGCAAACCCGCAAGCTCCGTCAACATTGAAACAACGACCACTCTGGTAACTACGGGAGTATATGCACACGTTCGCCATCCTCTTTATAGTTCGCTAATATTTCTTGGCGCCGGCTGTTTAATGAAAAATCCTTCACTTCTGGCTGTCAGCCTGTTTGCCGTCACCGTAGTATTTGTTTACGCTACAGCTCTTTCCGAAGAAAAAGAAAATCTACTTAAGTTCGGAAATGATTATGCCGCCTATACCAGAAAAGCAAAGATGTTGGTTCCTTTTTTATTCTAAATTAATACTAAAAAAGGAGAAATATTATCGCTAATGCGGCTGAATATTGAACCGGCAGAAGAAATATGCTTGCTTGTGGAAGGAAAAGACATCCGTAAATCCCGGCTTATTCAACTTTTAAACAACGATTATTTTACAATTGAGCAAACTCAGCAACCTATTGAAAGCGGTTACTTAAACCATATCGTTCTTTTGACTTACCAAAATACTGCCGCAAACCATGGCCGTCTGGCTTTTGAAGCAAGAATTAAGTCTATTACATCGGACTCCCGAATTATCCTGCATAAATTAAACGATCCAGCGCCTTGTGATTTAAGAATGTGGCCAAGAATTCGCCTGGACTTGCTTCCGAATATTCGTGTTTATTGCCAGAAAAAGGAAAGTCAGGTCATGGATATATCGATCACCGGTACTCATATCATCTTATATGAGGGCGATGAAGAATATGAAATTGGGACTGTTGTTCAGGTGAGATTAATTTTTGAAAACGGTGAAATTGATACAGAAGGAAAAATACTGCGCAAATGGAGAGACAGTTACCAGAGAAATCATCTGGTCCTTTCCTTCCCGGACAAAAAAAAGATAAGCCAATTCATTTATTGAGATAAAACATATTGTTTATCGAAATACTAAAATCATTTCTTTAACCGCGGATCGAGTGCATCCCTGATGCCCTCTCCCAAGAGATTGTAGCCGACAACCGTGATTAATATGGCCAGCCCCGGATATAAGGAAAGCCACCAGGCGATATCTATGTTGTCTTTTCCGGCAGTTAAAATGTTGCCCCAGCTGGGCGTAGGCGGCTGCACGCCAATCCCTAAAAAGCTCAGGGCTGATTCCGTAAGTATCGCTCCGGCAATACCTAATGTTGCGGCTACTAAAATTGAAGCCATAGCGTTAGGTAGGATATGGAGAAAAATAATCCTTAAATCGCCGGCTCCTATTGCCCTCGCGGCTTGAACAAAGTCCCTCTCCTTCAGCGTAATAAAGTCGGCCCGTACCAGCCTGGTGACACCCATCCATCCGGTCAGACCGATAATTATCATAATGTTCCAAATAGAAGGCTCTAAAAAGGCGATTACCGCCAGAATCAGAAAAAATGTCGGAAAACAAAGCATGATATCCACAAACCGCATGATAACCGCGTCAATCCAACCGCCGTAATAGCCGGAAACGGCTCCCAGAATTGTTCCAATAATGATGGCCACACCGGTAGCCGCAAAACCGACTTTTAGTGAGATTCTTGCACCCCAAATCATCCGGGAAAGTACATCGCGCCCCAGTTGATCCGTTCCAAATAAATGGCTAGCCGAAGGAGAAGCCAGAACATTAGTCAAATCAATTTGCCCGAAATCATAAGGCGCGAGCCACGGCGCCAGAAGCGAAATAAGGAAGAACAGTAAAACAATTCCGCTCCCGGCTAGCATTAATTTATTTTTATAAAACATTTCCCAGAAGTTCATTTTTCAACTCTATTAAGATAGGCGAATACGCGGATCAGCTACTGCGTAAGATACGTCAGCGATTAAATTTCCTAAAAGCGTTAAAATAGCGCCTATGAGCAGAATACCCATAACCGTTGGGTAATCTCTGGCCATAACCGCCATATAAAAAAGTTGTCCCATGCCCGGAATCGCAAATATTGTCTCAAAGATGACACTGCCGCCGATAAGGCCTGGAATGGAAAGTCCTAAAATAGTTATGGCCGGCAAAAGCGCATTGCGCAACGCATGTCTGTAAATAACATCTTTTTCGCTCAAACCTTTAGCCCGCGCCGTCATAATATAATCCTGCCGGATTACTTCCAGCATGTTGGCGCGCATGTAACGGGAAAGGCCGGCTAATCCGCCAAAGGCGGATATGAACACAGGCAAGACTAAATGTTTGGCCAAATCGACAAATTGCATCCAGGGAGTCAGGTATTCATAGTTTAGGGAACGCAAACCGGAAATGGGCAGCCAGCCGAGTTGAATGCCGAAAAATATCATCAGCAATAAAGCCAACCAAAATGTGGGAACGGCAAAGCCAATGAATACGAATACGCCGGTGATTTTATCAAAAAGAGAATCCTGATGGACGGCAGAAAGCACTCCTATGGGTATAGCAACACCAATAATAATTAAAAGAGATAAAAATTCCAAGATGATGGTAATGGGCAGCCGCTCCATAATTTTAGCGGCAACCGGACGGAGGTCGGAAGAAAAGGATATTCCCAAATCTCCACGACTGATCTTTTTCAGCCACGACCAATATTGCACATGAATAGGCTTGTCCAGTTCATATAAGGTCTTGAGGCGCTCTTTCATTTCCACGGAAGATTTTGGATTCATCTGGGTCTGCAGATCGGTTGGCGAGCCCGGAGCCAGACGCATAACAAAAAAACAAATAATTGTAATCCCCAACAAAAGCGGGATCATAAAAATTAATCTTTTTATGATATATCGCAGCACACTAATCCCCTAAACCAACTCTATATTGTCTAAAACAGTAATTGATCAAACCACGGGTATAAACCACAAAGTAAGCTTTAGAAACAGATTCCGCAGCACGCTGCGGGGCATTATACCCTCCGCTTCGCGGGATTGTTCAACTTACCAATTCCGCTGCGTCACAGATGACATTTAGGTTACTTCGCTTTTGGAATTGGAGTTTCACGAACAAAATCCAATAAAGCCATGCTTTTAATGTTCTCCAGTGACTGCCAAAGGTCATCTTGCGCATGGGCCTCCAACGTTATTATCGGATGAATTTTATTTTTCTTTAAATATTGAAAAAGCTCATCAAAAGGGAAACTTCCGCTACCTACCGGCAGGTGCTCATCAGTCGATCCATGATTGTCGTGTAAATGCAACTGGCCTAAATATTTTCCCAACTCCCGCAACCAAATATTTAGCGCTGTATTAGAAAACACGTTAAAATGTCCCGTGTCCAAGCAAAAACAAATGCTATCTGAAGACAGAGCATCAAAAAGACGGCGCAAAATATGCGGATTTTTATCATAGACATTTTCCAAGGCAATAATTGTTTTGGTATTTTCCGCCAGGGCAATCAACTCTGTCCATGTTTTAATACTGCTTTCCAGCCATAAATCGTCGCAATCTACATAATACCGGTCATCAAAAGAAGGATGGCAAACTATACTTAATGGTTGAAAATAAGACACCAGATCGAATACTTGTTTTATTCTATCAAGGCTTGCCTGCCGGATTTTATCATCCAGCGCTCCAGGACGTAAATCCATAAAGGGGGCATGGAAAGTGACCTTTAAGCCGGCACTGGAAAAAAGTTTTGCCGTCTCTATACATTGTGCTTTATCTAAATTCCGCAACGCATAATGACTGAAATAAATTTCCGGATTCAACTTCTGGCGGAGAATAGTTTCCTGATATTGGGGTAAAAGATGAAACGGCATGTGCACCTGAACCTTGCTTAAAATATTCAGCATTAAGAAATTCCTCTATTATAAATTGATGCGGAAAGCTCATTTATCACGGTCATTATTATTTCACAATAACCAAAAAAATCTTATTGTTCTTAAAAAATATTTGCGGCTTTAGATTGCACTCTCGCTTTCTCATTTTAGAGATTATTCTTTTAGCACACAGAAGAACATAATCCAATACTTCCCGGGAGGAACAGCCGCATGATAAATGTAACATTGTCAACCCGGAATATTTGTGGCATATAAAAACATCCAAGGCATTTAGGCTGAAAGACCTAAAGGGAAAATCTTAAAACAACGGGAGGTTTATTTGCCGGCAAAGAAAAATGAATCCCAACAGCGTCTGCTCATGTGCATAAACGCAACTTTACAGAAAAAAGCGAAAGATATTATTGTTTTGAATGTGAAAAAAAATTCCACCTTTACGGATTATATGCTTATTTGCAGTGGAGCAACACAAAGACAAGTTCAGGCAATTTCCGCTGCCATACAGGAATTTTTGAAGAAAGCAGCAATCAAACCGTTGGGTGTGGAGGGCGAAGCGAACGGCCAATGGATTTTGCTTGATTACGATGACATCATAATTTCTGTTTTCCAGGAATCACTGCGAGCCTTCTACGCCATAGAAGATTTGTGGGATGTCCCCCGTATGAGTATTGATGAAAGCGCGACGGAAATAAAAAAATTAAACAAGGCCATGGCTTGATTATAAATGAAGTTTTAAGGCATATCTCCGATATCATTTTTCCACCTCAGTGTATAAGCTGCGCCGCCATTTTGCAGCCGCTTAAAGAAAAAGGGTTTTGTTCTCCATGCCGGGAAAAAGTAAAATTTCTAACCGGCAGTCTTTGCCCTATTTGCGGTATGATGTTTTTCGACAGTCCGGCCGCAAGCCATTTATGCGGAAATTGTTTGGAAAATAAGCCTTATTTCTCGTCTGCCCGCGCTGTAGCCAGCTATGAAACTATTATTCTGAACGCAATCCATCAGTTTAAATACGGCCGCAATTTATCCATCGGTGCCCTGCTGGCCTCCTTCATGGCCGACTTTTCTTTCCCCGATTTAGAATTTAAGGACTACTCTTTAATCATTCCAGTCCCCTTGCATATTAAAAAGCTAAGAAAACGGGGTTTTAATCAAGCTATTATTTTGGCTGCCGCCATTGGAAAAAAATGGCAAATTCCCGTAAATTTTTCCTTGCTAAAACGCTGTAAATTTACTTTAAGTCAAACTGGTTTAGACAAAAAAGAAAGGGAACGAAATATTAAGAGAGCGTTTGAGGTAACTGACAGGGCAAAAGTTGCCGGAAGAAATATCATTCTTGTTGATGATGTTTACACTACCGGAGCCACTCTCAATGAATGCGCCAAAATATTGACCAAAGCTGAAGCGCAAAAAGTAGCTGTGTTGACACTGGCGAGAGTTCTTCAGGATTCAATTATATGAGAGGCCACAGGTGATAATGCAAAAAATTTTAGAAAGAAACACACTTAAAAACAAGCTGGAAGCATTGCGCAAAGAAGGCAAAAAAATCGCTTTCACTAACGGCTGTTTTGATATTATTCATGTCGGCCATGTCCGTTATTTGAGGGAAGCTAAGAAAACTGCCGATATTTTGGTCCTGGCGCTCAATAGCGATTCTTCCGTGCGGGCAATTAAAGGAACCAAAAGACCACTCGTAAGTGCGGAAGACAGGGCTGAGGTTATTGCTGCGCTGGAATTTGTTGATTTTATAACGATATTTGAAGAGTTAACG
>JBEKMF010000077.1:0-11466 GCA_050008655.1 Smithellaceae bacterium | reverse complement strand
AACTTTTAAATTGATGGGTACGTTAAGAAATAAAATATTGCCGATTATAAGTAAAGCTTTGTGAGGATAAATTAAGGATGGAATCTATCGTTTTTTTGGAAAAGATAGTAATTGATCCTCCTCGCACAAAAATATACCAGCGTCTCGGCTTTAAAAAAAGAACCACCCAAATTCCGATAAACCAGCAAAAAGAAACCGACCGCTTCATTGATGAAGCGGTATCGATTATTTCTCTACAGGGATCTTTACTACGGATTCCCATTAATAAAAATGATGGAAAGAAAATATTTTTGGCCGGTAATGTGATCTTCGACAGCAAAAAATTGTCCTCATTCCTCTCCAACTGTAAAGAAGCCGCACTCATGGGCGCCACTGCCGGCAACGCCATTATGGAAGCAATTGAAGGAAAAACGAATCAGGATAATCTGGCCGCCGCTGTGGTTTACGACGCCACGGCCAGTGAAATGACAGACGCGGGCCTGGATTGGATTATGGATTATCTAAATCAACAAGTTCGCCGCGAAGGAAAAACTCTTTTGCCGCGACGCTTTTCGGCCGGCTATGCTGACTTTAACC
Organism: Smithellaceae bacterium; assembly: GCA_050008655.1. Classification (GTDB taxonomy): domain Bacteria; phylum Desulfobacterota; class Syntrophia; order Syntrophales; family Smithellaceae; genus UBA4810. The sequence goes on along the minus strand of JBEKMF010000077.1, from coordinate 10,890 downwards.
TGAAAAATCAGAAAGCAATTTATGAAATGCTTCAAATGGAAAAAATTGGCGTAACAATCACTTCCAGTTTCATCCTCCTTCCGGAAAAATCAGTTACCGCTATCAGCGGCATTTGCGGCTAAATGAGGAGCTGTTATTACCCTTGGAAAAAAATCACACTTCTTGTTTCAAAGATGATATAAGAACATGCTCAACGACAAAGAAACACTTAAGTTTCGGGAAACATTCCGATGATAAACAGCAAAATTAAAAACCTTTTGACGAGAAAAATTGTAATTTTGGATGGCGCTACCGGCACCGAACTGCAAAAAAAGGGAATGCCAGTAGGAGTTTCTCCCGAGCTGTGGTGTTTGGAAAACCAGAATATTATTAAGGAGATTCACACCTCTTACCGGCAATCGGGAGCGCAAATAATTTATACCTGCACCTTTGGCGCCAATCGCTTTAAGCTCTATCAATTTGGCTTTACAGATAATATCCGGCAGATCAATCGACAACTGGCGCGCCTGGCTAAACAAACTGCCGGCAACAAAGCACTGGTTGCAGGCGATATCGGTCCGACCGGTCTTTTTATCCAACCTTTTGGGCAGCTCTCCTTTGAAGAAGCCGTAAATGCTTTCCAGGAACAAGCGGCCGGTCTGATTGAAGGAGGCTGTGATCTTATCATTATTGAAACGATGATCGATATTCAAGAGGCGCGAGCAGCACTATTGGCCGTGAAAGAATTTAAGGATATTTTTACCATCGCCTCTATGACTTACGAAAAGGATGGGCATACACTGGGCGGCACCGATCCGATAAGTGCACTCATCACTCTGCAAAGCCTCGGCGCCGATGCCGTGGGCTGCAATTGTTCTACCGGACCAGAAAATATGGTGGAATTCATTGCCGCCATGAAGCCTTACGCAACAGTGCCGCTGGTGGCTAAACCCAACGCCGGAGTTCCGCGCCTAGAAGGCGGCAAAACTATATTTGATATGGATGCCGGGACTTTTGCCTTTTTCGGCCGCAAACTCGCGGCGGCAGGAGCTAATATGTTAGGCGGCTGCTGCGGAACAACACCGGCACATATCAAAAAACTCGCTCAAATAACGGCAAATATCAAACCCAAAGCGCCTCGGAGAAAGTCAATCAGTGCATTAAGCTCGGCGCGTGGATTTTTGCACTTTGACGGAAATCAATCTCTTTTAATAGTTGGAGAACGGATTAATCCTACGGGAAAGAAATCATTTCAGCAAGAACTCTCCGAAGGAAAAACATCCATCCTTCGCCAGATGGCTCTGGAGCAGGAAAAACAAGGCGCAAATTTACTGGACGTCAACGTCGGCCAGCCGGGTATAGACGAAGTTGAAACAATCGAGAAGGCAATAAGTCTTTTGACGACGGCATCCAAATTGCCTCTGGTGATAGATTCTTCCCGGATAGAAACTATCGAGGCTGCTCTCCGGATTTACCCCGGCCGAATGCTGATCAACTCCATCTCCGGCGAAAAAGAAAAAATAAAAAGACTTCTGCCACTGGCCGCCAAATACGGCGCCATGTTCATTCTTTTGCCTTTGACCGACGGTGAAATACCATCTACGACCAAACAGCGCCAGAATATCATCAAGAATGTCTTTCAGGCAGCGAAAAAATATGGTTTTACCAAAGATGATTTTGTTGTGGATGGTCTGGTCATGGCCGTCGCTTCCGATCCCCAAGCCGCCAAAGAAACTTTAAAGACTCTTAGTTGGTGTGCGGAGAGCTTTAAGTGTCAAACCATTTTGGGACTCTCGAATGTTTCTTTCGGAATGCCCGGACGTCCCTGGCTTAACGCAGGCTTTCTGGCGATGGCGCAATTATGCGGTTTGACGATGGCCATTGCCAATCCGGCCAGCACAGAAATAATGAATGTAGCCAAAGCCGGAGATGTTCTTACAGCGAAAGATAAAAGCGCGCAGAGCTTTATCGACCATTTTTCGGCACAGGCCGGCGTTGATTCCAGTACCGTCTCAAAAACAATTCTTGCACCACAGGAAAAAATAACCGGTGCGATTATGGAAGGGGATCGGGAAAATATAGTTCTTCTAATCAAATCGGCTTTATCTTCAGGCTATTCAGCCCTCGAATTAGTCAATACGGTTATGATTCCCGCCATAGTCAAAGTAGGCGATCTATACGAAAAAAAGGTTTATTTTTTGCCGCAACTTATGGCTGCAGCAGAAGCCATGAAAAAAGCACTCAATTATTTGGAGCCGCAATTAAAGAAAGCCGCCGCCGGAGATAAAGGCAAAATAATACTGGCGACCGTAAAAGGTGATATTCACGATATCGGAAAAAATATTGTTGCGCTTCTTTTAAGAAACTATGGTTATTCTGTTATTGATTTAGGTAAAGATGTCGCCGCCCAAACAATAATCGCCGCTGCAAAAAAGGAAAACCCGGATGTGATCGGGCTTTCCGCGTTGATGACAACAACGATGGTCAACATGAAGGAAGTAATTGCGTTGGCCCGGAAACACGGAATAAAAGAAGACTTTCTAATCGGCGGCGCAGTTGTTACCGAATCTTATGCTCGATCCGTCGGCGCGTCTTTTGCGAAGGACGGTGTAGAAGCTGTTAAGGTAGTTGAAAAATTAATTAAGAAATAAAGGTTTGTACCAGGTGGAATTAATTAACCGAGAAAAGAAAATACAGAAAATGATATCGGCAGTTTTCTTTTCACTCTTCATTCACGCCGGTGCGGCAGCTCTTTTAGTTCTTAGTCCGTCCAATGATCCAATCGTCCCCCCTCGTCTAAGCGGATTAAATTTTGTTTGGGCATCACTCAGCGCTAAAAACAACGGGGTTACCGTTCAAAAAACACTAACTCGTCAGCCGGCGTTCAAAGACAAAAAAATAATTAGGCAATCTCCGGAGCCTAAAGAACAAAACTCCCCGCCTACAGCTACACCGGTATTGGCAAGAATAGATTCTGCCAACCCCATTAAGTTAGCAAGCTACGAAAGGTATACTATAGGGGCAACCAAAGAACAGCATGCCAATGCAGCCGCTCGTAGCGAAAATCAAGGACCGAGCGATATATCCGGGTCAGGCGCATTAACGGCTTATCCTTTGTATAGAGAAAATATGCCACCGGTATATCCGGAAATAGCACGCGTTCGCGGTTATGAAGGAGTTGTTTTAGTGGTCGCCGAAATTTTGCCTAATGGCCGCGTGGGGAATATGAAAATCCGTAAATCATCCGGTTATGCCATTTTGGATCGATCAGCACTGGAAGGTATAAAACCCTGGAAATTCGAACCGGCGAAGAAATCAGGCAAACCGTTTACAATTTGGGTGGAAGTGCCTATCAAATTTGTATTACATAATGATAATTCTCAATCATAAGTAAAATTTAAACCCATTACAGGGGAAAAAATAATGATCATTGATGAAATGAAAGAAAGGCTGGGCGAAATAATTATCACGCGGTCTTTTAAATACAGTGATAATCCCCCCTTTACTCTGGCTTCCGGGAAAAAAAGCAATTATTACTTCAATTGCAAACCGACTACGCTTGATCCCGAAGGCATGAATCTCATTGGAACGATTCTTTTTGACATGCTCAAAGACAGTGAAATCACAGCAGCGGGAGGACTCACCCTGGGGGCCGATCCGATAGCGAATGCGCTTTCGGTGATATCCTACCAAAAAGGCAAGCCGATAAAATCATTTATCGTCCGCAAAGACGCTAAAGATCACGGAACGAAAAGCGCGATTGAAGGCAATATCAGACCGGGTGAAAAAGTTGTCATTATCGATGATGTCATAACGACCGGCGGATCCACCATCACTGCCATCGAACAGGCTCGCGACGCAGGACTTATTGTGGACAGGGTTATAACACTTATTGATCGTGAGGAAGGTGGTAAGGAAAATATTCTCCGGCACGTAAAAAATATCCAGTCAGTATTTACTCGAACCGAAATAATGCAACTGCGCGCAAAAAAATGAACGGCGAGAATCTTAAATGATAACAGTTTATGCCGTTTTTATTTTTTAGTGAATAATCTTGTTTTTTCTGGATTAAATTTTTTATTATTGCAAAAGAAATTCAATGAAGGATTTTCTCGTATGATTGATCAATCAAAATTCCCCCAGCCGACACTGCAAGCGGGGAATAAATTGCACGGATTTAAAGTAGGGCGCGTGGAAATAATTCCGGCCATGCGGCTCACCGCCTACGAGATCGAGCATGAAAAAACCGGCGCTAAAGTTCTGCATCTGCATTCATTTGACCGGGAAAATTTATATGCCATCGGTTTTCGTACACCGCCTGAAGATTCGACCGGACTGCCGCATATTCTCGAGCATTCCGTATTGGCGGGATCGGAAAAATATCCGCTCAAAGATGTCTTTAAGGAATTGATGCGCTCCACGCTGCAGACTTTTATCAATGCTTTCACCTACCCTGACAAAACCATATATCCGGTCGCCAGTCAGATCAAAACTGATTTTTACAATTTGGCGCGTGTCTACACTGATCTGGTTTTGCATCCGCGCCTATTGAAAGAAACTTTTTCTCAGGAAGGGCATCATCTGGAATTCGTTATACCGGACGATTTGCAAAGTGACTTGACTATTTCCGGTATCGTTTATAATGAAATGAAAGGAGCCTACTCCTCTCCGGATTCTCTGATGTACAAAGCTATCCAGGAAAATCTCTACCCGGATAGTGTTTACTCTTATGATTCCGGAGGTGACCCTGATGCTATTCCCCAACTTACATACGAACAATTTAAGAATTTTCACCGGACTTATTATTCTCCATCCAATGCGCGGTTTTTTATCTATGGAGATATAGAAACTGCCGAGCATTTGCTTTTTCTTGCGGAGATGCTCTCCGGTTTCGAGAAAGTGGAAGTTGATTCCTCCATTAAAAGCCAGCCCCGCCTGAGAGCGCCCCGCCGGGTGCAGAGTAGATATCCCGTGGGAAAAGAAGAATCCCTGGAGCGTAAAACAATGGTTAATGTCGCCTGGATGCTTGCGGAAAATAAGGATTATGAAACAGCGCTTTTTTTGGAAATTATTTCCGGGCTACTTGTCGGCAGTGCCGCCAGCCCCCTGCGCAAGGCGCTCATTGATTCCGGACTGGGCGAAGATCTGACGCCAGTCAGCGGCATAGAGTCTGATTTGAAGCAGCTGATGTTCTGCGCCGGTCTGAGAAATACACAAAGCGCAGATATTCAAAAAATCGAAAAGCTAATTTTTGATACACTGCAAAAGATTGCTGCAGAGGGATTTGACCGAGACTTGATCGAGGGCATCCTGCACCAGGTCGAATTTCACGGCAAGGAAATTGTCCGCGGCTCTTATCCTTTCGGTATTTCACTCATGGGAACTGTTTTTCAGACATGGCTCTATAATGGCGATCCGTTAATCAGTTTTGATTTTCCGCGGGAAATAGAAAATATCCGCGAGCGCTGGACAGCCGATCCACAGATATTCCAGAAGATGACAAAAAAGTGGCTATTGAACAACCAGCATCGCCTTCTCGCGGTGATGGAGCCGGATCCAGCTTTTAGTGAAAAAAAAGAAAAAATTTTTCTGAATAAAATGACCGGGCTTAAAGCCAAACTTTCTCTGGATGAACTTCAAAAGATCAACACTCAAGCGCGCGAGCTCAAAATTTTTCAGTCGGAGGCAGATTCGCCGGAAGCTGCAGCGACCATACCAAAATTAAAAATCGAAGATATTCCGAAAGCAGTGGAAACAATTCCCTCGGCCGATAGAATGCTTTCCGATGTGCAGGCTCTTGATCATGACATTTTTACCAACGGCATTGCGTACGTGGATCTTGCCGTTGATACCGCGCATGTGCCCGAAGAGCTTCAACTTTATCTGCCTCTTCTGGGCAAAATCATGAGCGGTATGGGAGCGGCGGGTTTTACTTATGAAGAAATGGCCAAGCGAATCGCTCTCAATATGGGAGGATTTGGTTATGACCTGGTGGCCGGTTTTGCAGTCGATGCTACGACAAGCTGGCAGAAAATGATCTTTTCGTTTAAAGCGCTTTACCGCAATTTACCGGAAGCGATCAATATCGCCGGCGATATTCTGTGCGACGGAGATTTGGCCCAGGAAGCAAGAATGCGTGATTTGATTGCCGAGCGCAAGAATAATCTGCAATCCGCCATCATCCCTTCCGGCCATATTTTTGCCAAACGAGCGGCAGGAGCGGCACTTACCTTGCCCGCTTATCGCGATGAGCAATGGCACGGCCGCACCCAATTCAGATTTGTTCAGCACAAAGCGGACAATTTCGATTCGGAAAAAATTGACCTCAGAAAAAAACTGCAATTGCTCAAGTCGCTAATCTTCAGCAAGGAAAACTTGCTTGTGAACATAACGGCGGAAGATCAAGGATTGAAACTAGTCAAAGAAAATATTTTACGCCTGTTGCAGAGACTGTACCCCCCGGCGCCCTCACCAAAGCAAGGCCTGCCTCTGCTCGCACCTGTGTATGCAGGCATTGCCGTTCCCGCACAGGTATCCTATGTCGCCCGAGTTATGAAAGCTCCGGCATACAATGATCCGGCTTCCCCGCTCTTGATACTGGCAGCAAAAGAACTATCCAACAGTTATCTTTACAAACACATCCGAGTGCAGGGCGGCGCTTATGGCGGAATGTCTTCATTCGATCCGTCGCTGGGATTGTTTTCGTTTATTTCTTATCGCGACCCGCATATTACGGAAACACTGCAAACATATAAAGAAGCACAGGACTTTTTTTCCCGCGAAGAAATGGCCGCAGCCGATTTGGAAAAGGCTATCATCAGCACCATCGGCATGCTCGACAAACCATTAGATCCGGCAGGACAAGGCTATACTGCTTTGATGCGTAATATCGCCGGCATTAAAGACGACATACGCCAGAAGTTCAGGGATGATATTTTATCCGCAACTCCGAAGAAGATGAAAGAAACATTGAAAACATATTTCGGGGAAGCGGCTAAATCCAAAGCGGTTGCTGTTTACTCCGCTCGGGAAAAGTTGAATGAAGCCAATAGCAGACTGGATGAAAAACTCGTTTTGGAAAATCTTTTTGAATCCTAGATTAGCTGCACCACTCCCTTATAGGTTGAATTCTATAAATTATTTTCACGCATTCTGTCAAGCATTACATTTTTAGCAAAATGTTTTGACATCCGAGACATTAAACTTTTATACTATTGCCGAAACACAAGTCTAAGGATAAAACAATATGCAATTGATTCTGATCAGACACGGGGAAACGCTCTGGAACAAAGAAGGTCGGGTACAGGGCACAAGTGATGTAGAATTAAGCTTTACGGGCAAAAGACAAGCAGAACTTCTGGCTTTGTCGTTGAAAGATCTTCCCATTGAGTCTATTCATGCCAGTCCTTTGAAAAGGGCCTACGAAACGGCAGAAATAATCAACGAGTTTCATGATCTGGATATTCAGATTCACCGGGACCTGATGGAAATGGACCAGGGAGACTTCGAAGGCTTTTCTTTCAAAAAATTGATGACCGGAGAAAAAGAGTTTCTTCAGAAATGGATATCCGATCCCGCATCAGTAAAAATGCCCAACGGCGAATCTTTGTCAGAGTTACAAAACCGAGCCTGGCGCACCATGGAAGAAATCATTGGAAAATCAAAGAACGCTCTGGTTGTTTCTCATAATTTCACTATTGCTGCCATTCTTTGCCGCCTGCGCAATATCAGCCTCGCCGAATTTCGAAGCGCCTGCGTGGATACCGCTTCCAAAACTATTGTCCGACTGGGCGATAAAGAAGCAATCATCGATTTGCTTAATGACCGCAGTCACCTTCTCAATACCAGTAAATAATAATAGACATTACCGGATTATTGAATTAAATTAATTACGATATTATTATTATTTTCTAATACTTTTGATATATGAAAAAAATTATTAAAAAGCGCGTCTCCAATAATAAGGCAAAAATTAAACCTGCCAACGAAGAAACTCAAGAATTACGCAAAACGCTTGATATTTACCGGAATATGGTGGAAGAAACGAGCGATTCCATTTATATGCTGGATCGTGACTGCCGATACATCTATGCCAATCTTAAGTATTGTTCCCGTCTCGGGTCGTCCCTAAAAGATATAATAGGTAAAACCTACGGAAATTTTCATTCCCCGGAGGATACCAAATCTTTTGCCGCGGATGTAGCAGAGGTTTTCCAAAAGGGTCTGTCGTTCCAACGTGAATACAAAAGCAAAAGAGACGGGAACGAATTTTTGCGCACAATTTATCCCAACAGGCACCCCGCTGATAAAGGCGCAATCACCGCAGTATCGGTTATCGCAAAAGACATCACAGAGTTAAGACGCGCCGAGGAACTCTATACCACCCTGGCCGAGAAATCGCCCATTGGCGTTTTCATCGTTCAAGATGGCCTGATTCAATGGAGCAATTCGAAACTTCAAAAATCTATAGGATACAGAGCCGAGGAGCTTATAAATATGCCTTATTCACACCTTGTCCATCCGAACGACAGGGAAATACTTAAGAGCAACTCCATAGCCATGCTCCGCGGCGATATTTCCATGCCTTTTGAATACCGGGTGGTAACTAAAACAGGAGAAATACTATGGCATGTGGGAACAGTGACTTCCATTACTCACAATCGGAAGAGAGCTATTCTCGGCAGTCAGATGAACATTGATCTCCAGAAGCAGGCAGAGATTAACGCACGACAAAGCGAAGAGCGTTTTCGGGCAATCATCGACACCATTCCCGACTCCTATTCCGAACAGGATTTGAAGGGAAACAACATATATTTCAACGACGCCTATGTGGACAGCATTGGTTATAGCCCTGAGGAATTGCATAACCTCAATTATAGGGAATATATGGACAAGGAGAATGCAGAACTTATCTCTCGTATCTACAACACGGTTTTTAAAACCGGAAAACCTCTGAAGAATGTGGAACTGCAGAGAATAAGCAAGAAAGGGATAAAAAGTCTGGTGGAACTCTCCGTCAGCCTGGTCCGGGATAATCAGGGAAACGCTACTGGATTTCACACTATTTCCCGCGATATTACAGAACGGCGCAAAAAAGAAGATGCCTTAAAACAAAGCGAAGAGCGTTATCGAACAATTATCGACACCATTGCTGACGCTTACTACGAAGTTGATTTGGCAGGCAACACCACAATGTTCAATGAAGCTTACCTGAAACTATACGAATACAGCATGGAGGAAATGCAGGGCAAAAATTATCGAACATACGTGGATAAGGAACATGCAGAAATCGCCTATTGGGTTTTTCATCAGGTTTTTAAAACCAGCCACCCGACAAAGAAGATGGAATGGGAAATCATCGCCAAGAGCGGGGAAAAGAAACAGGTAGAACTCTCCGTAAGTCTTATTCGGGATGCCAATGGAAAACCAGCGGGTTTCCGCGGCATCATCAGCGACATAACCGACCGGCGAAAAGCTGAAGAAATGATTCGTCATCAAGCCTTCCACGATTCCTTGACTGGCCTGGCCAACCGAATCCTTTTTTATGATCGCACGCACATGGCTTTTAACTCGGCAAAACGAAACGGAAAAATGGTTGCTGTTATTATACTCGACCTGGATAATTTTAAAGAAATCAATGATAACAAAGGCCATAGAGTGGGAGATGAAGTGTTGAAAAGTGTTTCCGAAAGGCTTTCCAAGATGGTTAGGGCGAGTGACACGGTAGCCCGTTACGGAGGTGATGAATTTACTCTGATTATTCCATCTTTATCCAGTGAGGAAAATACCTTGATTGTTGCCCAGAAAATAGTCAAGGCTTTCAACAAGCCTTTTCATCTCGACACCGGCGATGTCATAGTGACAGCGAGTATTGGTGTGGCCATGTACCCCCTTCATGGCCGGGATATCGACACCCTTATGAGCAAGGCCGACAACGCTATGTACCGGGCTAAGGCTATGGGACGCAACAGGTATTGTTGGTATGGCGAGACAAAAGAGAATTTCTGATTCCCGGAAAAATTTTGTCAGGATATGCCCGTTTCAGTAGAATTAACAAAAAGATTTAGAATGAAGCAAAAGTATCATTGGTATTCTCTCTCTAACCGGTTAAAAAACCAAGCACTGCAAAGAGCAGGAATATCTGTTAGACAAATATGGCTGATGAACATACTATGCACTGCGAATTACTGCTAGTGCACTCACTCATGGCGCCAGGGAGAAGATTATCGCGAACTTTCAAAATATCCTGATTGTTTTCCACAATTTCATCGTCGCCTCCCCTCTCCGCCGCATGAGCAACATCAGCCTCTAAGAGTTCAGAAGCGCCTGTGTAAATACGGCTTTCTAAACCATTTTCCAGTTCTGCGATAGTGATGCCGCTATCGTAGCACCAGCCGATAGCAGCCGGCTCACGGAACAAATTGTATCAGAAAGATAACTACAGAATGCTGACAAAATCTAGTATTTTACACTTACGTATTCCCTTTTCCTATTTTCTCATGCCCACATATCTCTTTGCTTTGAATTGTGCGAAGAAACCAATCCTGTGGAAAACAATGCTGGTATTTTTCATTCTGCACTTTCTTCTTTACCCGGCAAGCAACTCCTATAACTCTTATTATGACCGCGATACGGACAGCATCGGAACACTTAAACATCCGCCACCAGTGGAAAAGGAACTACTGATCGTGTCACTGACGCTCGATGCCGCCGCGGTCTTGCTTGGCTTGTTAATTGGCTCGCTCTTTGCCGTAGCTGCGTTGTTTTACGGCTTTGCCTCCAAAGCTTACAGCCATAACAAAATTCGAGTGAAAAAAATGCCTGTTCTCAGTCTTATCGGAGTGGGTTTTATCCAGGGCGCTTTTACCTTTCTCCTATCTTTTTGGGGTATTCAGGATATCTCCTTAACAG